>JAKZVY010000043.1:0-5202 GCA_047515825.1 Dehalococcoidia bacterium | reverse complement strand
CTGGTGATGTCCGCCGGTTGTCCAAGCTGCTGTCCGGCAGGAGAACCCCACCGCCCGCCGAGGCACAGGTCCAGCCTGCCGTCGGTCAGAATGTCGCATGTCGCGACCTGCGTCGCCATGTGAATCGGGTGATGTAGCGGGAACTGCGCCGCGAGCGTTCCGAACCTGATGCGCTTGGCATGCTGCGCAGCGGCAGCCGCCATCATTAGCGGGTTGGACATCGGACGCGGGGGGATGAAGTTCGACTCCGCGAGCCAGGCCGTCTCGAACCCCAGCTCGTCGGCCAGCGTTATCTCCTCGATGGTCTCCCAGTGCCTGCGAGGAACGGTGGACCCCTCGAACCCCGGAACCTGCCAGAACACCCCAAATCGCACGTCGTTCGCTCCTAGTTTCACCCGAAGTATGCCGTCGGCCCCGCGATTGTATCCCAAAGGGGCGCAGACAAGCATCCTGACATCGGCCGCCGTTGACTGTAAACTATGGACTCACAACTCTGGACCAGGAGGGTCGAAGTGGTTACCTCAGTCAAACTCGGAAGCGGGGAGTTCGCGTACGAAGTCGTTGTCGGCTGGGAGAAGCCGCCGGCCGGGATCGGCTGGCGGGAAGTGGCGGGCGTCGTGACCGACGCCGAGGACAACGTGTACGTCTTCAGCCGGGGCGATCACCCGATGGTCGTCTTCGACAAGGATGGCAATTTCATCAAGTCGTGGGGAGAGGGTGTGTTCAGCCGTGCTCACGGGGTCACTGCCGGGCCGGACGACACTCTGTACTGTACGGACGACGGCGATCACACCGTCAGGCAGTGTACGCTGGACGGCGAGGTCGTCATGACCATCGGAGTCCCGAACGAACCGGCTGAGCTGTACAGCGGGGACCCGTTCAACCGCTGCACTCACGTCGCCGTCGATCCCGCCGACGGCTGCCTGTTCGTGACCGACGGATACGGTAACAGCCGCATCCACAAGTACACACCGGACGGCAAGCTGATCAAGTCGTGGGGCGGACCCGGGACCGATCCCGGCCAGTTCAACATAGTCCACAACATCGCCGCCGACCGCGACGGATACCTGTACGTCTGCGACCGCGAGAACCACCGCGTCCAGGTATTCAACCGTGAGGGAGGCATCGAAGACGTCTGGCACAACGTGCATCGTCCCTGCGCTATCTACATAGACGACGACCAGCGTGTCTATGTCGGCGAGTTGGGCTGGGGCATGTCCGTGAATCGCGATACCCCCAACATAGGCCCGCGAGTCTCGATCATGACCACCTCGGGCCGCGTGCTCGAACGGCTCGGCTGCGGCTACGGCCTGGACGTCGGGCAGTTCATCGCCCCGCACGGCATCTGCGTGGACAGCCACAAAAGCATCTACGTCGGCGAGGTATCCCATACCAGCATGAGCCACACCTCAACTCCCCCCGACAACGTCAGGTCGTTGCAGAAACTGGGGCTTGCAGACTGATTTCGGCCCTGCGGCGAGATGGGCGACGACGCTGTTCAAAGGGTCAGACGGGCGTTCACGTTCGGTGAGTACCGAGTAACTGAACACGCGGAAACCGAGCGCGAAGCCGACGTGATTTCATCAGAGGAGCTCTTGGAAGCATTCGGCTCGGAACGATTGGAGCAGCTAGAGAGCTATCCCTACGACGCACGCGGCGCAAGTGGCCTGTTCCTGGGATTTACTAGACGAGGGTTGCCAGTCCATGCCGTAATCGGTCTGTCCAATGCGGAAGTGGTCATAGTAATCACCATGTACAGACCTGACCCAGAGCTATGGTACGATTGGCGCAGGAGGGTTTCGCAATGACCGAGTGTCCGTTCTGTAAAGGCCGAGTAGAGCAGCGCCACATCGAACACGTCCACCGATGGCAGGGTGAGTTGTACCTCCTCCGTAACGTACCCGCTGATGTATGCACCCAATGCGGCGATGTGTTTTTCGGCCCAACTGCGCTGAAAGCCATGGACAACGTGGTTGGAAAGCAGGCCGAACCGGAAAGTCATCGCTCCGTGCCCGTCTTTTCGCTGTGACACACTGTGCGAGCAATCGCGAGGATAGCCACAAAAGCATTTACGTCGGCGAGGTATCCCACACCAGCATGAGCCACACCTCAACTCCCCCCGACAACGTCCGGTCGTTGCAGAAGCTGGAGTTGGCAGTCTGAGACCCGAGGAGTGATCCAATGGGAACTTTCAGCGTAGAGATCAGCATAGGAGACTCAGCCCGGGAGCGATGGGTGACGCTCGATGCTCTGGTGGACACAGGCTCCACCATGACATCGGCCCCTGCGTCACTTCTCAGAGATCTGGGCGTAGAACCCGAGAGCAGAGAGTTTTTTGAGTTTGCCCAGGGTGAGGTCAGGGCGTTGGAAACCGGATACACATGGGTGCGAGTCGCGAACAAGGAAGTCTTGACACAGGTTATGTTCAACGATGAAGGGACGGCGCCCCTACTGGGAGCAGTGGCTCTGGAGAACGCACTAATGGGCATTGATCCAGTCAGGCAGCGATTGATACCTGTCCGTGGCCTGGCGATGAGGAACGGCTGTTGAGAATCACCAGAACGCACAACATGACAGAGCATGAAGCCACCGAATGGGTGGACAGCAAGCTGTCTGAGATGCTGGCCGAGTTCGGAGACTCGGTTTCCGGCGTCGCGCGTGCGTGGCAGGGCAACGTGCTGACTTTTCGCTTCACCGTAAGCGTCTTCGCACGGTTCGAGGGCACATTGACGGTCACCGGCGAGCATCTTGACTTGAACCTGCCGTTCCCACTGCTGGCCCGCAGCCGCGAGGGAGCCGCAAGAGCGGAGATCGATCGCTGGCTGGACCAGAACCTGCCAACTAAGGAGAAGGAACGATGACCCAATCACCCCCATACCAACCCCTCACCGCCCCGACCTACCCCGCGACCCTCGACGAGCAGCTTCGCGCCCTCGAAACCGACGAGTCGGTGCTGAGGTTCGCCGAATCCAGGCGGCGGCTGGCCTCGGTTGACCCCTACCGCCCCCTGTTCCACTTCTCGTCGCCTGAGAACTATATGAACGACCCCAACGGCCTCTGCCAGTGGAACGGGCGCTACCACATGTTCTACCAGTTCAGGCCGACAGGCGTAGATCGCGTCCACTGGGGCCACACCGTCAGCGACGACCTCGTACACTGGCGGGACATGCCCCCAGCCCTGTACCCCGACATAGAACGCGATTGCTTCAGCGGCCAGACTCTGGTCGAGCCTGATCGCGTAATCGCGATCTACCACGGGACGCAGTCCGGAAACGCCATCGCCACCGCGTCAGACCCGCTTCTGATGAACTGGCAAAAGCACCCCAACAACCCCGTCATTCCCGGCACGAACCAAGGGGAGGGCGCGGTCGGATACCGAGTGTTCGATCCCTGCATCTGGAAAGAGGACGACGGCTACTACTCCCTCTCCGGTACCTACAAGGGTGGTGATCGAGGCGTGGACGGAGTCGGCGTCGACCACATCTTCCGCTCCAAAGACCTGGCTGAGTGGGAGTACCTCGGCCCCCTGCTGGAAGACGCCTTCTTCGCCGAGCCCGGCGAGGACGGCGCCGTTCCAAACTTCTGGCCCATCGGCAACGACAGGCACATGCTGCTTCTGTTCAGCCACAAGCGCGCGGGCCGCTACTACATCGGCAGGTACGACCGCGAGACACACCGCTTCACGCCGGAGACCCACGGGCGCATGAACTACGGCCCTTGGGTCGTCGGCAGCCTGCACGCGCCGTCGGCGACCATCGACGACTCGGGCCGGTACTTGGGCATCTTCAACCTCCACACCGGCAAGGAGCTGCGCGACACCGACGAGATGATGACGCTGCCCCGCCATTACTGGCTGGACTCCGACAACGCGCTCCAGATGGCGCCGGTGTCCGAGATCGAGTCGCTGCGGTTCGATCGCCGCTCGGTCGAGTCGATGGATATTCCCGCCAACAGCGAAACTCCTCTGGACGGCATCGGCGGCAAGGCGGTCGAGATCAGGGCGGTTATCGAGCCGGGAGCGGCGCGGGAGGTCGGTCTGTACGTGCTACGCTCCCCGGACGGCGCGGAGCGGACGCGCATTTCGCTGTATCCTATGGATCACCGCAGATTCGACACGAGCTCACTCCAGATCGACGTGTCGGAGTCGTCGCTCAGGGGCGACGTATGGGCGCGGTCGTCCGAGATCGGGCCGATAGTCATGTCGGAAAGCGAGCCGTTGCAGTTGCGTGTCTTCATCGACCGCAGCGTCATAGAAGTCTTCGCCAACGACCGCCAGTGCCTCACCGTCCGCATTTACCCAGAGCGCGACGACAGCCGCGGCGTCTCGGTCTTCGCACGAGGCGCCGACGCCAGGCTGCTGTCCCTCGACTGCTGGCAGATGCGCTCCATCTGGCCGGAGCTGAAAGGTATCGAGGGTAAGTAGATCAGCCGGGTATCGACCTATGACATCGGCTTAGCTTCCGCCGCGATCTGCGCGATTGCGTCCAGCTTCTCAGTGACCTCGGGATCGATTTCGTCCTCGGGAACGTGGTCGGCCAGCTCGTAGAAGTCCTTCTTGTTCATGAGGTTTGGCAACCCGAGCTTTTGGAAGTACCGTTGAAACAGCGGAGTCAGAAAGTCGTCGCTTAGCTTGGCGTCTTCGCTCCACGGAGAGCCTCTGCCGAGAGTCTCCATTGCGGTCCGCACCTCTCCGATAGCTTCACGCATTGCGCTCAAGCGTCTATCCAACTCAGATGCAGTGAACAGCGGTTGACTACGAAAGTCCTCGTCGACAGATGCTTGCACATAGGCTTCGAGTGTCTGCTGTGAGCAGAGGTAGTTCTCGATCTCTCTCCGCTTCCAACTCAAAAGACGCACATGGTCGTCGTGTACGTCCCCAGAGTCCAGTCGATCGAATAGCGCGGCGGCCTTTAGATCGGGTAGAGCCTCCCTCAATCCATAGTAGTGGTTTCGTACGACATTGGGATTGTTCCCAACATAATGTACGTAGGGTCGTTCGAGCGCGTGCATCGCCGGTCTGTGGTTGAGCTTCCGAGCGAGCGCCTGAAGAATGGCCAGATCGGTCGAGCCTTCAAGAAAGAGCACCCAGCCGGTCTGTTCCGCCTGGTAGTACTCATCGAATCGAATATCCCTCAGCGACTTGAGCACCTGACTCGCGCGTGAGTCCATCCGGCGTGGACTGCCGACGAACGAGACGACCAT
>JAKZVY010000042.1:0-7414 GCA_047515825.1 Dehalococcoidia bacterium | reverse complement strand
TTGCGTGGTAGCATCTATTGGGTGCTCCTTTTCTGGGGTCGGTTTGCTGTTTCAAAACCATTATCCCAGATTCACAGGAACACCCTCTTGCCGCTTCAGGACACTGACCCGACGCCCTCCTTCGGTGGATTCGGGCTAAGGCTGTTGTCTGAACTGTGATTTTTGTGATTATGGGATGGACAGGATTGTGGGAGGTTGTCCGCGAAGGGCACGAAAGGGCGCGAAGGGGGTTGTCTGAACTGTGATTTTTGTGATTATGGGATAGGCAGGATTGTGGGGGATTGTCCAGGAAGGGCACGAAGGGAAGAGGGAGAGATGACTGGGCTGGGTTGCGCCGGGAGTGATGGTGGGGTCTGGGTGGTTCTGATTAGTTTTCAGGGAGGATGGAGGTCAGGATTAGGTTGGCGACTTGTTTGTCCAAGGGTTGGTTGTTGTTTCCACACTTGGGGGAGTGGATGCATGAGGGGCAGCCGGAGTCGCATGGGCACTCGGAAATTACCTGGAGGGTGGCTCGCCAGAGGTCTTCGATAACGTCGTAGCCGTGCTCGGCGACGCCGACGCCTCCGGGGTGTCCGTCGTGGATGAAGATTTGGGGGCGTCCGGTGTCGGGGTGCAGTGGGGTGGATACGCCGCCGATGTCGTTTCGGTCGCAGAGGGCGAAGAGGGGGAGGATTCCGATTGCGGCGTGCTCGACGGCGTGGAGTCCTCCGGCGAGGTCGAGCTTTTCGGCGTGGATGCGGCCCAGGGCGTCTTGCGTGGGGCCGAACCAGAGGGAGGTGGTCTCGAACTCCTGTGGCGGCAGATCGACGTACTCGTCTCCGAGGACCTCGTCGGTGTGGAGCCTGATGCGCTTGAAGCCGACGACGTGGGTTGAGACCCTGACCTCTCCGAGGAATGCGGTCACGTTCCCGGCGGGCCTGTGCTTGTAGGTGTTGAGGATGCGTGTCTCGGTGAAGTCGCGCACCTGGGTGTAGTAGGGGACGTCGGTGAGTGTCGAGTAGGCGGTGCGGGACTCGAGGTCGAGATCGGTAATCAGGTACGGGTCGCCGTGGTGCAGGTAGATCGCGCCGGGGTGTAGCTGCATGAAGGCGGTCTCCTCGGAGACGGTCTCCATGATCGCGCCGGTTTCGCGATTGACCAGGGTGTAGAAGCGGCCTGAGGAGGTGCGGAGGTTGACGCGCTCGGCGGGGTATTCGACGTCGGGCAGCAGGTGCCAGCGCTTGTTTCGGACATGAAAATACTCGTCTTCCACAAGCTCGTCGGCGTACCAGAGCAGGTCGGGGCCGAAGAACTCGGTGTCGTTCATCGTGAGGGGTGCCTCGTAGGCGGCGCAGAGCAGGTGGGGCTTCATGACGTACGGATTGGCGGGAGATATGCGGGCGCTCTCGTGGCTCTTGTCGAAGAACGTCTCCGGGTGTCGCATGAGGTACTGGTCGAGTGGGTTGTCCTGGGCGACAAGAACGCTCAGTGAGCGTTCGCCTCCGCGTCCGCTGCGTCCGGCCTGCTGCCATGCGCTGGCGATGGAGCCGGGGTATCCGGTCAGGATGGTCGCGTCAAGGCTTCCGACGTCGATTCCAAGCTCCATGGCGGTTGTGGTGGTCAGTCCGAGCAGCCTGCCCTCGAAGAGGTCGCGCTCGATGCGGCGTCTGTCTTCTGGCAGGTAGCTGGCTCGGTACGGGGCGATGCGTTTGGCGACGACGGGATGGGTCGGCCTGAGCTGGTCGCGGGAGTACACGTATAGGAGCTCGGCCTGGCGCCGGCTGCGGACGAAGGTCATGGTGCGGGTGTGGCGTTTCAGAAGCTCGACGAATACCTGGACGGCCTCGGAGTTGGTGGAGCGGCGGGAGCCGTTGGCGAGGTCTATCATGGGAGGGTTCCAGAAGGCGAAGTCCTTGCCGCCGTAGGGTGAGCCGTCGGAGTCCACGACCTCGAAGGGGAGTCCGACGAGACGCTCGGCGTGCTCGGCGGGGTTGGAGATGGTGGCCGAGCAGTGGATGAACTGTGGGCTGCTACCCACCATCCGGCAGATCCTTCGGAGCCTGCGGATGACGTTCGCGACGTGGGTTCCGAATACGCCGCGGTACACGTGTGCCTCGTCGAGCACGACGTACTTGAGTCCGCGCAGGGTGCGATACCATGCGCGGTGGTTGGGCAGGATGCCGAGGTGAAGCATGTCCGGGTTGGATATGACGATGCGTGACGAGCGTCGGATCGATGCCCTGTCGGGGCCGGGGGTGTCGCCGTCGTAGATGGCGTGGGATGGGCCTCCTCTGTCGGGCACGAGGTCGGCGAGCTTGTTGTGCTGGTCTTGGGCGAGGGCCTTGGTGGGGTAAAGGTAGAGGGCGCGGGCGGCGCGGTCTTGCAGCAGCGCCTCGATAGCGGGGAGGTTGTAGCACATGCTCTTGCCGCTGGCGGCGGGCGTGGCGATTATGACGTTCTTGCCGACTCTGAGGGCGCGGATGGCGGCGACCTGGTGGGAGTAGAGGTCGGAGATGCCGAGGGAGTCGAGCCTGGCCTGGAGCCTGGGGTCGAGGGGCGGGTCGAGGTCGGCGAATCGGGGCTTTCGGGCCGGGACCTGCTCGAGGTGGACAAGCTGGTCCTGGTACCACAGGAGGCTCTGGAGGTGTCTGAGGAAGTCGGCGGTGTCCATGTCCGGGCTAGAGGGTCTCGATTTCGCAGTCGATGATCTCGGCGTCGGGGCGGTCGGACTCGATGAAGTCTATGATGGTGTCGAGCATTTGGGCGGCGTGCCGTCCGCTGCCTGATACGCAGGCGATGCCGAGGGAGGCGGTCTGCCAGAGGTCGTGTGTGTCGACTTCGGCGATGGACGCGTTGAACTTATTCTGCGTGCGCTGGCAGATGGACTTGACGACGCGTCGCTTGTCCTTCAGGCTATGGCTGGCAGGCAGCTTGAGTGTGATTCTGGCGGTCGCTACGTTCAATTTGGGCCTCTGTTCTGAACTATACAGGGTTGGGGCGCTGGCCAGTGTGGATTTTGGGAGCTGTTCCAGGTTATCCACGAAGGGCACTAAGGGACACAAAGGGAACCGTTGCGGCGCAAATAGACTTCCAACGCGCCGCCTATTGAGGCGATACAGGCCCTGGATTTCGGGAGGGTACGATGGAACTGGGAGAGGTTTTGATCTCCGAGAGCGAGATAGCGCAGGCGGTGGCGGAGCTCGCCATAGAGATAGGCGAGGACTATGACCTGTCTGAACTGGCGCTGGTGGGCGCGATGGACGGGGCGGTGTGTTTTCTGGCGGACCTGATAAGGGCGTTCCCCGAACCGGTGAACATGGCGACGGCCAGAGTGCGGAGCTATGAGGGCGCCGATGCGGGTGAGGTGAGCGTGCGCTGGCTTCCACCGCGCGAGCGGATCGAGGGTCGGCACGCGCTGATCGTGGAGGGCATAATGGATACGGGGGCGACGTGCGCGCGTCTGTCGGAGGGGCTGTCGGAGCTGGGAGCGGCGTCGGTCAAGGTGTGCGCGCTGCTGGACAAGCCCTCCGGCCGGAGGCACGAGATCGAGGCGGCGTACATCGGGTTCGACGTGCCGGACGTGTTCGTTGTGGGGTATGGCCTGGACTACGACGGTGCGTATCGGAATCTGCGGGATGTCTATGAGATGTCGGGGTAGCGAGGTGTACTGAATTGGTCACGGTTGGAGTATAATCTGAGGAGTGCAGGGACAGCATCAGGAGTGGATAGAACGGATGGCATTCAACTTCGAGCGTGGGTCGGCTGACAGCCCGAACGGGCACGCGCTGATCTACTTCAGGAACTCTCAGGACGCGGATGAGGTGCTGGTGACGTATCTCGTGATCATGCCGATTCAGGTGGACGTGTCGAAATACGTGCCGCCGTTTCTGATGAACCAGGTCGGCGAGATGTCTCCGAAGGAGCTGTCGGCGTTCGCGTTTCCGCCGGTTCCAGAGCCGGTGGACGGGATGGACTACGTCGAGGGTCTGGCGGAGATGAGGGAGGACGACATCATCTTCGGCGGCACGGCGCCGGTCACGGACATGGGGCAACTGTTGGGCCTAGTGAACGACGTCATCACGTGGTACGTGGACCTGTACACGGAGAAGGCGGAGGCGAGGGTTCCCGCGCCGGTGGAGCAGGGTGGGGCGGACGAGCTGAGCGTGAACGACGTGCTGTACGGGCTGATGAGCGACCAGGACAAGCTGAGCGAGCTTACGCGGCTGGTAGGTCGTCTTCGCGACGCGGTGGGTTCCGAGGACGTCGCGCTTTCGAGCGAGACGCACACTGAGATCGTGACCCTGGGCCGGCACCTGCCTGAGAATCATCAGGTGAGCCGTCTGGCAGAGAAAGCGGCGTCCGGTGGGGAGACGGCCGCGCGTCTGACGAACCTGTACTTGCAGCGGTGCTTCCATCTGCTGGCCGAGGAGTACGTTATGCTGGGCCAGGTGGAGGACGAGATACGGTCGCTGGAGTCGGGGTGAGGGGAGACTTCAAGGGAAGTCTGCGAAGCCGACTACTTTGTCCGTCCTTCTGGGATTAGGAAGGCACCCAAATCGCAGCATTCTTGTCGCCATAGGCTTCAGCGAAACCCTCAAAGTACCGTGTTCCAACCCAGGCGCAAACCAAAGCATCCAGGGCATCCTCATAACGCTTCAAAGAAGTAAGTGGGCCTACGTATAGTGACTTTGGCAAGAAATCAGGAATTTCATGGATCACGTTACTGAGTCCTGCGTGAATACACTCGAACTCCGCGATTAGCCGATCGGCACGGTCACCCACGGTAGTCAACTCTGGCCAGTATCTCAGCGTGCCGCCTGTTTTATACGGAACCCTGAAATCACGATTTAGGAGACGTAGTAGCGCTGGGTGGGGGTATACCTCGATTACTGAGTTTCCTGGATCGGAGGCGTTTGAATAGTTGACGGCAAGTTTGTAGCCAAGAGCAACGAGTTCGTTTAGCAGTGTTTCCGAGATTACTCCCGGCCTAGTATCACTTGGACTGTGTGTACCGCATCCATTGGCGCCGAATTTCTTGGAAACGTCATTGTCAGCCTTCCTCCGCCCGGTGATCCGCACTTTTGACAATGGCACATCAACTGAAATCACTGAAACGCGCTCGCCGCCAAGGTGTCGTTCCGCAGCCTTTAGTAAGCGCCTCACATCCGGTTGTCCAGCAGATGGACGCTCGAGCCATTGGACAGGGTTGCCGCGAGCGGTCTCGATGAAAGAATTGTAGCTGGGCGCGAGAGCGACGCATTCCCAGCGTCCATCGTCGGGGTTGGTGCGTATGAGCGCGACCCCACTGGGTTCGGTGGCCGTCCAAGCCGCATCTATGCCAAGTATCGATGTCATGCCTTAGTCCTTTCTGTCCAAGAATATGTTCGAGGCCGCGCCTAAGATAACCCTCGACTATTAATATGATTGCGGAAGCCTAATCTGTCAACCGCTCGACTGCCTGAGCTTAGGGGCATATACTCGTAATCGGTCGAAAGTAGGTAGCTCTGGGTAGAAATGTGGAAGACATGGGTCGGACAGGAATCGTCCTGTATCACGGCATTGACTCGGGGGCTGAGCTTGCGGGCTATGGTCGGCTGGCCGAGGATGCGGGGTTCGACTCGCTGTGGGTGACGGAGAGGTATTTTCACGAAGAGACGTTTTCGATGCTGGGGTACCTGGCGGCGAGGACGGAGCGGATCGGGCTGGGCGTGGGGGTGGTGAATCCGTATACCCGGAGTCCGGCGCTGCTGGGTATGGGGGCGGCGACGATCGACCGGCTTAGCGGCGGCAGGCTGATGCTGGGGTTGGGTCGGAGCGACATCGATGTGATCCGGGGTCGGATGGGCATGGACTATGTGGCTCCGTTGGCGAGGCTGCGAGGGACGGTTGGGGCGCTGCGGTCGATGTGGAGCGGCGAGCGGGTGTCGTCGGAGTACGCGGGGGTTAGGTTGAGGAATGTCGGTCTGGCGCTGCGTCCGGTGCAGGACCGGCTGCCGATCTACCTGGCGGCGATAGGTCCGAGCGCGCTGCGACTTGCGGGAGAGGTCGCGGACGGTGTGCTTCTGAATGCGTACGCTCCGGTGGAGTACGTGCGGTGGGCGGCCGCCGAGGTGAGGAGAGCGGCGAGCGAAGCGGGCCGGGACCCGGGGTCGGTCGATGTCGCGTGTATGTTGATCGTGAGGCTTACGGACGATCCGGAGTCGCTGATGCAGGGTCTTCGGGAGCGGGTGGCGCGGCTGATCTCGGAGCCGTACACGGGTGAGGCGTTACTGGGCCGGGGCGGATTCGATGAGTCGATCCTGGGTCCAGTGAGGGAGCTGGTGAGTAGAGGTCATGAGGCGGGAGCGTCGAGGTACGTGTCGGAGGAGCTTGCGGAGGCATGTTACCTGCTGGGGGATGCGTCGCGCTGCCGGGAGCGGATTCGGGAGTACGTGGACGCGGGCGTGGACAGTCCGCTGCTGCTTCCGAGGCTGGAGGGGTTTGGGGAGACGGTGGAGGGTCTTGGTCCGGGAATGCGGTGAGGCGTGTCGGGCATAGAATGGGCGAATGAATATCGAAGATATTGCTGACGCGATACGCCTGGGCAGAGTACGCGTCACAGACCACGCTCATGATGAAGCCGAAAAAGACCAGTTATCATATGACGACATCTTTGTGAGTGTTTTTCAAGGCGAAGTGATTGAAGACTATCCCGATGATATGCCCTATCCCAGTTGCCTGATTTATGGAAGCACTTTCAACAGGGAGTCGATACACAGCGTATGGGCATACAATCAGGAAACTCGAAGCGCGGTTCTGGTTACTGTCTATCGCCCGGATAAGAATCGCTGGTTAGACTGGATTACAAGGAGGCGGATGTGATGCCATTCGATAAATGTCCTGTTTGTGGTGGTGAGATGATTGAAAAGCAGGTTGAGAAAATCCTGCGCGGAGGCGTCAACTTTGCGACTTTGACAGTCCATGCCGAGGTTTGTCTGCGTTGCGGCGAGCGTCTCTACTCAGCCGAGACGGTCAAGCTCTTCGAGCAAATCCGCCACAAGCTGGCAGTGGAGGACGTGGAGGAGTTCGAGCCATTGGGACAGTCATACAAGGCTGCGGTATAGTCGTTGTGTATTGATGCGGAACGGTTAGGTTCCAATCAGCAGGGGGAGAGTTTATGTTCATAGGTCACTTTACGGAGCAGCCTTGGCAGGATGACAAGACGGGGCTGATGGGCACTCAGACGACGGACTTGAGCATCAGCAACGAGCTGTACGACCCGGAGGTCGGGGCGGCCCTCTACAACAGATACCTGGACGAGAAGCTGTACGCCGAGGAGATGGGCTTCGACGGCCTGATGCTGAACGAGCATCATAGTACGCCGTTTTGTATGCAGGGCGTTACGAATATCGGGGCGTCGATCCTCGCCCGTCAGACGACGAGGGCGAAGATCGTG
>JAKZVY010000041.1:0-13360 GCA_047515825.1 Dehalococcoidia bacterium | reverse complement strand
GTCGTGTCAGCCGATGGTTTTGAACGTTTGGTAGTCAGGTTACTTGAAGGGATGGAATATGGCGAAGGCCAGAGAGTGGGAGGCAGCGGCGATCAAGGGATAGACGGCATAATCAACCAGGACCCGCTCGGACTGGAGAAGGTCTACATTCAGGCCAAACGCTGGCAGAGCCAGGTTGGCGAACCTGAAATCCGCAATTTCTCTGGCAGCCTCGAGGTGAAGGGCGCGAACAAGGGCGTGTTCATAACCACGTCAACTTTCAGTTCTACTGCACAGGGAGCTGCGGACCTGATCTCGGCCGGAAGCAAGTTCATACGCTTGATCGATGGTAGTGAGCTTGCCCGTCTGATGATTACCCATGATGTCGGAGTCATCACTGAGATCACCTACCCTGTTAAGAAGCTGGATGAAAACTACTTCGCCGAAGATCTGTAACCACTATCATCCAGGAGACCCCTCATGAACTTCGGTCTGCTATTCGAGATGCAGCGTCCGTACCAGGGAAACGACATCGACTGGAACACGCTATACAAGGAGACGCTCGATCAGTGCGAGCTTGCCGACCAGGTCGGATTCGACCGTGTCTGGTTCGTCGAGCACCACTTTTTGCTCGGATTTTCAGGGTCGCCGTGCCCAGAGGTGATATTCGGGGCGCTCAGCCAGCGCACCAAGAACATCAGGATAGGATTCGGAGTGTCGATTCTGCCCCACGCCCATCCCGTCCGCATCGCCGAACGGGTCGCCATGGTGGACCAGCTTACCGACGGGCGCGTCGAGTTCGGCACCGGACGCTCCAATGCATACGAGCAGATGGGACTCGGCGTCGATCCCAGGGACACGCGCGACATGTGGGCGGAGTCGATCTCCATGCTGCCGCAGATATGGCAGTCCGAGGACGAGTTCTCCTGGGAGGGCAAGTTCTGGAACATCCCACCCCGGCGAGTGCTGCCAAAGCTGGTACAGAAGCCACATCCCAATATGTACCTGGCCTGCACACAGTCATCCAGCTTCGATCTGGCCGCTCAGAAGGGCATCGGCGTCCTGTCTTCAGCTTCGTACGCGACCTCGGTGCTGGCCGACCACGTCAAGACCTACAAGCAGAACGTCAAGAGCGCGGAGCCCGTCGGCTCGTTCGTCACCAACTACTGGGCGAACAACGTCCACGCCTTCTGCGGGCCTGACAATCGTGAGGCGCGCGAGTTGGCTGCCCTTTCGATGAAGACTTTCTTCGGACCTGACAAGCCGTACATCGCGGGCAGGGTAGGCGCGTACGAGGAGCTGCTGGAGGCGTGGGGCGGCGTGCCGGAGCACCTGCAGGCCGACTTTGGTCGCTGGCTGAGGCAGTCGGACGATGAGCACCGTCAGCAGGCGGAACAGGTTGGCATTTCGCTGGACTCAGGCCCAGGCGCGGCGCGCGCGGCTATATCGGAGCTCGACGCCGATACGCTCGCTGACCGTGCCGTGACCATCGCCGGAGATCCCGAAAGCTGCATCCGCGCAATTCGGATGTACGAGGACATCGGCGTCGACGAGGTCATGATGATAACCCAGACCGAGACCATCCCTCACGAAAAGGTGATGAGCTCGATAGAGCTGTTCGGAAAAGAAGTATTTCCGGCTTTCCGAGAATCTTGAACCGCGAAAGAGGAGTGTCATGCCGATAGAGAAACTGTCATCCGAGTTGGACCGCCTGGTCTCAGGTAATCAAGAGGTCGAAGAGCTGGCGAGTGGATTCGGAGGCGTCAACGGCCCAGCCGAAGGACCCGTGTGGTGGTATGAGGGCGGCTACCTGCTGTTTAGCGACATCCACAACAACCGTCGCATGAAGTGGTCGCCGGACGAAGGGGTCAGCCTGTTCCAGCAGCCCACCAATCACGCCAACGGCCTGACTCGCGACCTTAAGGGCAGGCTGGTCGCGTGCGAGCACAGCTCTGGCCGTGTCACTCGCCAGGACCCGGACGGTGAGGTCACGGTCGTCGCCAATACCTATCGAGGCTCTCGGCTGAATCGCCCCAACGACGTGGTGGTGAAGTCCGACGGCAGTGTGTACTTCACCAATCCCGGCGCGCCCGAACCGGGACTCGACCTGGACTACTCCGGCGTGTACATGGTCTCTCCAGACCTGGGCACGATCACGCTACTGGTGCGCGACTTCATCTTTCCGAATGGTCTCGCCTTCTCCCAGGACGAGAGCGTCCTGTACATAGACGACTCTCGTCGGGGCCACATCAGGGCCTTCGACATGCAGCCGAACGGCATGCTGTCCATAGCCAGCGACCGTCTTTTTTGCGATCTGAGGGGCGACAGGCCCGGCGTTCCGGACGGGATGAAGGTGGACGTCGAGGGCAACATCTACTGCGGCGGCTCAGGCGGCGTCTGGGTTCTCGATCCGGACGGTAACCACCTCGGAACCATCGTCCACGGCCAGAACGCCACGACCAACCTCGCGTTCGGCGACAACGATTGGAAGACGCTCTACATCACGACCTGGAACACCCTTTGCCGCGTGAGGGTCAACGTCCCCGGCGTCCCGGTGCCTGTGAGGAGGGAGGAGCTTCCGTCTCTCTTCGTATGACGGCTGATGGTCAGATCCGGCGCGGCTCGACTTCGTTGACCCCTATTTTTCGATTGTGATATAGTGAACAAGCTCCGAGGAGGTCCCCATGAGTGGGGAGAAGCTGGTGCTTGTCCTCCGTCTGCTGGGCATAGGCTGGTACGTGGCGTTGTGCATCGGCGGAGGCGCGTCCCTAGGACTTCTGCTCGACGGGCGGCTGGGTGTCAGCCCGCTGTTCACACTCGCAGGGATATTCTTGGGTATCGGAGTCGCCGTAATAGGCATGTACCGTATGCTGATGGCCGTACTCAGGACTCGCGAAGACGAATAGGCGCGAGCATGTCGAATACTCGGCAAAACTCAAGGACAGGGGACTTAAGAGTTGTTGCGTAACCCAGTGGCGCTAGCGATTCTGGTGGCGGGACTGGCGGTATTCGTGATTGCGGTACTTGGAGGCGCTCTCGGCGCCGCGTTTGGCCTAGGGTTCCTCGGCGCTCCGCTCGCACACATCCAGGTTCCAGCCGAGTCGATCACCTCCAAACCCGTCGTCGGTGACTTTTACATCACCAACACTATGGTCGCCACCTGGATTACCATCGTAATCCTACTCCTGCTGGCCCTCAGGGTGAGCCGCGGACTTTCAGAGGTCCCGGGAAGGCTTCAGTGCCTCGTAGAGATAGTCATTGAATTCTTCCTGAACCTGGCCGAGAGCATCGCCGGCAGGGAGCGCGCCCGCCGCTTCTTCCCACTGGTGATGACGATCTTCCTGTTCATTGTCGCGGCGAACTGGCTGGGTATTCTCCCCGGCTTCGGCACGATAGGCCGGGTAGAGACGATAGACGAGGTCGTCCACCACAAGGAGGAGAAGGGCGAGCACGTCGACAAGTCGCACCTGCACGTCAGCGTCTTCGAGGGCGATGGATCATTGGCGTACATGGGGTTCGGCTCCGTTGACCAAGACGTGACAGCGGAGGAGTGGGAGGAGCACCCCCAGAAAGGCAAACAGGCCGGGATTCTGGTCCCGTTCTTCCGCAGCGCGAACACCGACATCAACACGACTCTCGCGATTGCAATTGTCGCCATGGTGATGGTGCACTACTGGGGATTCAGCGCACTCGGAATAGGTGCGCATCTGGGCAAGTTCTTCAACTTCACGCAGGGGCCGATCCCGTTCTTCGTGGGAATCCTCGAAGCGATCTCAGAGGTCGCCAAGGTTATTAGCTTCACGTTCCGTCTGTTCGGAAACATATTCGCGGGCGAGGTGCTGCTCGCGGCGATGATATTCCTCATCCCGCTGATCGGCATCATCCCGTTTCTGGGTCTGGAGCTGTTCGTCGGCGCGATCCAGGCTTTCATATTCTCGATGCTGACGCTCGTATTCGCTTCGGCGGCGACGGTCAGCCACAACGGGGAGCACCATTAGTCGGAAAGCCGAGCGCACGGACAGTCCTGCCTCGGAAATGGGAGAGATAAACTTCCTAGCAAGAGTCAAGGAGTAAGGGATGATCGAGGGAGATATCCAAAACATAGGCGCGGCGCTTGCCATAGGACTCGGAGCGCTTGGCCCCAGCATCGGAATTGGAATGCTGGCCGCAAAGGCCATGGAGGCGCTCGGACGGAACCCGGAGGCGGCCGGGCCGATCCAGCAGAACATGATTCTGGCCATCGCCTTCACGGAGGCGATAGCGATCTACGCGCTGGTCGTCGCTATTATCATCAAGTTCGTCTAGCGCGGCTCCGGTAGGAAGTCGCTTGTCCCGGATCCACAGACGGTCCATGTCGCTTGTTACGTCGTGAGAGGACCGGACACTGGAGCCGAGACGGCGCGGCATGCCGCTTCAGATGAAAGAGACGGAGTGAAGGCATGGCAGCCTTAGGAATCAACCTAATTGGCCTGATCACACAGGTGATAGGCTTCGTCGCCATCGTCGTGCTGCTCACGTGGCTGCTGTACAAGCCCCTGCTTCGGGTGCTCGACCAGCGCTCCGAGCGAATAAGGGAGAGCCTGGAAGCCTCCGAACGCGCGCGTGAAGAGGCGGCTAGGTCTCAGGAAGAGATGCAGCGTCAGATTGAGGAGTCTCGGGCCGAGGGCCAGCAGCTAATCGCTCAAGCCAGGGACGTGGCGGACCGGTTCCGAGAAGAAGAGCTGGCAAAGGCCCGCGATGAGATCGCAGCCCAGAGGTCCAGAGCCGAAGCCGACATTCAGCGCGAGCGAGACGCGGCCATCGAGGACCTGCGGCGCGAGTTCGCCAGCCTCGCGGTTGTGGCCGCCGAGCGCGTTATACGGCGTTCCCTGGACGATGAGGGCCACGAGGAGCTGATCGAACAGGTCCTGCGCGAAGGCTCGCAGACCAACAACAGGAACTAGACCGAACTAAGCAGGCAGCAAATTGAACAGTGCAGGTGGGGAAATAGATGCCATCAGGCGCTTCAACTAGAAGATACGCCCAGGCCGTCTTTCAGTTGGCCGTCGAGCACGACACGCTGGAACGGTGGCTGGAGGACCTGACGCAGCTTGCCGACTCCATCACGAACGAGGAGTTCAGGCGAACTCTGTCGGCTCCCCGCATCTCAATGGACCAGAAAGAGGGCATCATACGCGAGAGCCTCGGCTCATCGGTCGACAGGCTCGCGCTGAACCTCATGTTCCTGCTGACCAGCCGCAACCTTGTACACATGCTTCCTGAGATAGCGGACCGCTTTCAGGAGATGCTCGACGCCCACCGGGGCATCGAGCGTGCCGAAGTCGTCTCCGCTGTCCCGCTGTCCGATGCGCAGCAGGGCGAGGTCGCCGACATGCTGGCGCGGATGTCCGGCAAACAGGTCAGAGTCACGACGAGGACCGATCCGCAGATCATCGGCGGCATGGTAATCAGGGTGGGCGACCAGGTTATGGACGGCAGCGCCAGAGCCAGATTGCAGGCGATGCGCCGAGAGCTGGTGGAGCGCCGCTGAGAGGCAAACATCGATCATATCCCCTCTCCCTTGATGGGAGAGGGAGAGGGTGAGGGTGAAAATCCTCACTGAGGGAGGCCGAAATGGCGGTCAGAGGCCAGGACATTGCTTCGGTAATACGGAGCCAGATCGAGAATTGGGAGCAGCAGCTCGAAGCGGTCAACGAAGGCACTGTGATCGAGGTGGGCGACGGCGTTGCTCAGATCCACGGACTGTCGGGTGTGGGATACACGGAGCTGCTGGAGTTCGAGGGCGGCGTCATGGGAATGGCGCTCAACCTGGAAGAGGACTCTGTCGGCGCCGTCATCATGGGAGACCCGATCGCTGTCAAAGAGGGATCGCGCGTCCGAAGCACGAGCCGCATCGTTGAGGTGCCGGTAGGGGAGGCCCTGCTGACCCGCGTCGTGAACGCTCTCGGCGAGCCTATTGACGGCAAGGGGCCGGCCGGTACATCTGACGCGAAGCCCGTCGAGGTCGTCGCACCGGACGTATCGACCCGCATGTCGGTCGATACCCCCGTCCAGACCGGCATCAAGGCCATAGACGCGATGATCCCGATAGGCAGGGGACAGCGCGAGCTGATTATCGGAGACCGCTCGACAGGAAAGTCGGCGATCGCACTGGACGCCATCATCAATCAGCGCGGCGGAGACCTGATCTGCATCTACGTCGCAATCGGCCAGAGGTCCAGCAAGGTCGCACAGACGGTTGCGATGCTGGAGCAGCAAGGCGCGATGGAGCACACCATCGTCGTTGCCGCCAACTCGGCGGACCCCGCCCCAATGCAGTACCTCGCTCCATACGCCGGGTGCGCCATGGCCGAGTTCTTCATGGACCAGGGACGGGACGCGCTCATCGTTTACGACGACCTCTCGAAGCACGCATGGGCCTACCGCGAGATGTCGCTGCTGCTCAGGCGACCGCCGGGACGTGAAGCCTACCCAGGCGACGTCTTCTACCTTCACAGTCGACTCCTGGAGCGTGCTGCTAAGCTGGACGACGATCACGGCGGAGGCTCGATAACCGCTCTCCCGATCATCGAGACGCAGGCGGGCGACGTTTCGGCATACGTGCCGACGAACGTCATATCGATCACCGATGGACAGATATACCTCGAAACCGAGCTGTTCAACTCGGGCATCCGGCCCGCCGTGAACGCCGGTCTGTCCGTCTCTCGCGTCGGGAGCGCCGCGCAGACCAGGGCGATGAGGTCCGTCGCGGGAACTCTAAGGCTCGACCTCGCCCAGTACCGTGAGCTTGTGACCTTCGCCCAGTTCGGAACCGCCGACCTCGATCCCGCCACCAGGCGCCAGCTAGAGCGCGGCCAGCGCGCGACCGAAGTCCTCAAGCAGGGCCAGAGCGTTCCGCTGTCTATGGAGAAGCAGGTCGCAATCATGTACGCGCTGGTCAACGGCTTCCTCGACGACGTCGAAATACCGCGCGTCATTCCGTTCGAGAACGCTTTCCACAGCTACATGGACGCCAGCCACCCGGACCTGCTCGCGGCGATCCGCGAAGAGAGGATCATCAGCGACGAGTCCGGCGAAGCCCTAAACAAAGCTATCCAGGACTTCAAAGACAGCGTCCCGTATTAGGATTTCGGGTATAATCTGAATGATTCTGGATGTTTCGGTTACCGAATACCGCCACTCGATAACAACGCAGGATGTTGGACTCGCTCGCGACAGACAGACGATTTCCATATTGCGGCAGACGCATGTCCCCGCCTGGTTCACTAACCCAGTTCGTAGTCAGCTCATCGCCGACTTCACTGCGCCGCCGGGGTTTCAGTGGTACGTGGACAAATACTCGGAGGTTACTACACAAGAGCCGTGGAACGACATACAATTGTATTTTCAAAGGGCAAGTAGGCTTCAGAGTCCACAACCTCAGCAAAGGATGCTCTATTTCCCATTGAGAAGTCAGCCTCTGCTGAATGTCGCTGCGATGGCAAGCGCAGCTGAAGCAGTCGTTGGGTGGTACTGCGAAACGTATTACAACTGGGGCTTGGTGGCTCGACCGTTGAGAGTTACACCGGATCTGATGTTTTATGACAATGCAAGTAGTCGATTGGCGCTGGTGGAGGTAAAGTCGACGAGTAATATGGGAAACTCTACTAGCAAGCTGACAACTGAGATGATCAACCTGCTCAAGGTGTTGGCTCCTACCAAGCTTCTTCACTCTGGCCAATTCATCGTGGCACTGATGATGATCCAGGTGGCAAGTGCCACCGAAGTCCACCTCACAAGCCTCATCTTGGAGGAGTCGTGATTTGAAGCGCGAGAGATTGGATCCTGTTGACCTTATGCTTCTTGGAAGGATGGATGAGGCCGCCAAAGTGTACTTGGATCTCTACGCCAAGATGGTGGAGGAAGGGGATCGCTACGCGACCCCTCACATACTCTCACAACTGCACTTCTGCGTGGCAGGCGCGGGTAAGAAATCTTGGCACCTCCCCGAAAGCGTGACTGATGAAGTGGAGTGTATGGTGTTAAACGAACTGCGCAAACGGGGTATCGACATGGATGAGCGCGTCGTCAAGGACGACATTGAGATTGCGAAGAACAACGTGGTGGCTGACAGAGAATACTCTGAGCGGCTATCTCGGAGATGGGTTTAGGAACGAAAAATGCCGAGTTTAAGGCAGATGCCATAGAAGGCAGCATACTTATCACGCCGCAAATGGGTTGGGAGATTCCCCCCATCCCGGATTCGGACGTTCGGATAAATATTTTTGAGATCGATTCCGCAGATTAAGGATACAACCAGACATGCCCAGCGTCAGGCAGCTTAGACGCCGAATACGCAGCGTCGAGAACACCGCCAAGATAACCAAGGCGATGTCCATGATAGCTGCGTCTAAGATGCGCCGTGCCCAGGAGTCCGCTCTCAGCGGCAGGCCCTACTCGGACAGCCTGAACAACCTGCTGGCCGACCTCGCCGCGCAGCCCCACGAGGACGAGGACAACATCCACCCGTTGCTGCGGAGCCGCGAGGTCAACCGCGTCGAGGTCGTCCTCATCACTCCTGACAGGGGCCTAACCGGAGGGCTGAACTCCAACGTTAACAGGACTGCCGGCCAGTTCGTGGCCCCGTACGAAGACGACGCCAGGATCATTGCCGTCGGCAAGAAGGGCCGCGATTTCATGATCAGGTACGGGCGCAACGTCCGCGCGGTGTTCACCGACATCAGCGACAGGCCCTCACTCTTGGACATCACGCCGGTCGCGCATCTCGCCATCGAGTCGTACCAGACGTCCGAAGTCGACGCTGTTTTCGTCGCCTATGCCAGGTTCGTGAACACCACGCAGCAGAACGCCGTGGTCGAGCAGATACTGCCCGTTCAGCCGGCGGAGCTTAGGACTCAGGAGCAGGTAGGCTACATCTACGAGCCCGACCCGTATGATGTCCTTTCAGACCTGCTGCCCAGGTACGTGGAGATGCAGATCTACCACGCGCTTCTGGAGGCCATCGCGAGCGAGCAGTCCGCGCGAATGGTCGCCATGAGAAACGCCACTGATAACGCTAACGAAATGATAGACGACCTGACACTCGTGATGAACAAGGCGAGACAGGAGTCTATAACGACTGAGTTGCTAGACATTGTCGGCGGTGCCGCCGCAGTGGAGGCGTAACCAAATCAGTGAAATCCCATAATCCTATAAATCACAGTTCAGACATTTGACCCGCAGCGGGGAGAAAACATGGCAAACGGAAGGATCACCCAGGTTATCGGTACGGTCGTGGACGTCGAGTTCTCGCCGGATAACATGCCCTCCATCTACAACGCCCTCGAAA
This sequence comes from Dehalococcoidia bacterium, assembly GCA_047515825.1. Lineage (GTDB taxonomy): Bacteria > Chloroflexota > Dehalococcoidia > Lucifugimonadales > UBA1123 > VXRN01. Next base: position 4,053 of record JAKZVY010000041.1, on the reverse strand, counting down.
CCGAAATAGCCGGCAACAAGCTGGTGCTCGAAGTCGAGCAGCACGTGGGCAATAGCTGGGCACGTTGTCTCGCCCTGGGTCCCACCGAGGGACTCATCCGCGGCGTGGATGTGGTCGACACCGGCGGGCCGGTGACCGTTCCCGTCGGAGACCCGACGCTCGGCCGCCTCTTCAACTGCCTCGGACAGACGCTCGACAACCTGGAAGAGATCGATGGCGGTGTCTCCTGGCCCATTCACCGCGACCCGCCCAGCTTCGAGGAGCAGGCCACCGAGGTCGAAATACTCGAAACCGGCCTGAAGGTCATGGACCTCATCACGCCGTTCACCAAGGGCGGCAAGGTCGGCGCATACGGCGGAGCCGGAGTGGGCAAGACGGTCATCATCCAGGAGCTTATCCGCAACATTGGCACCGTCCACCAAGGCGTGTCGGTGTTCGCCGGTGTAGGGGAGCGCTCCCGAGAGGGCAACGACCTCTGGCACGAGATGCAGGAGTCCGGCGTCCTGAACAACACTGTCCTGGTCTTCGGGCAGATGAACGAGCCGCCCGGAGTCCGCGCTCGCGTGGGACTCACCGGACTCACCATGGCCGAGTACTTCAAAGAGGAGCGCGGCCAGGACGTGCTCATGTTTATCGACAACGTGTACCGCTACATCCTGGCGGGCATGGAGGTGTCGGCGCTGCTTGGACGGATGCCGTCCGCCGTCGGATACCAGCCGACCCTCGCCACCGAGATGGGCGCGCTGGAGGAGCGGATAACCTCGTCAAAGAGCGGCTCTATCACCTCATTCCAGGCGATCTACGTCCCGGCTGACGACTACACCGACCCCGGAATCGTCACGACGTTCGGACACCTCGACGCCGTAGTCGCTCTGGAGCGCTCCATCGCCGAGCAGGGGCTGTACCCCGCGGTCGATCCGCTGTCCAGCTTCTCACGCATCCTGGAGCCGTCCATCGTCGGCCAGGAGCACTACGACGTCGCGCGCGGCGTGCAGCAGGTGCTCCAGCGCTACCGCGACCTCCAGGACATCATCGCGATTCTCGGAATCGAAGAGCTGTCGGAAGAGGACCGTTTAACCGTCACCCGCGCCAGGAAGATACAACGCTTCCTCTCCCAGCCGATGTTCGTGGCCGAGCAGTTCACCGGCCAGGAGGGACGCTACGTTCCCATCCGCGACACCGTGCGCGGCTTCAAGGAGATCCTGGACGGCAACCACGACGCGCTGCCTGAGCAGGCATTCTACATGGTCGGCCAGATCGAAGAGGCCGTCGAAAACGCCGAGCGCATGGCAGCAGAATAAAAGAATCCCCTCTCCCTTGATGGGAGAGGGCTAGGGTGAGGGTGTAACTTCTCCTTCATGGCAGACATGAGACTGGAAATCGTAACCGCCGAGAGGGTCATCTACTCCGAAGACGTGAGCGTCCTCGTGGCCCCCGGCTCCGACGGCGAGCTGGGCATCCTGCCCAGCCACGCGCCGCTGCTGACCACCCTCGTCCCGGGCGAGATCCGCGTAACCAAAGGCGGCGAAGAGACCTTCATGGTCGTCAGCGGTGGTTTCCTCGAGGTGATCGGCAACCGGGTCACCATCCTCGCCGACACCGCCGAGCAGGCGGACGAGATCGACATCGAGCGCGCCGAGGCCGCCCTGAATCGCGCCCAGGAGCGCGCCGAGTCCGCCGTGTCTGACATGGACCTCGAAAGAGCGCTGGCCTCCATGCGGCGCTCCGCCGCGAGATTGGGCGTCGCCCGCCGTCGCCGCAGACGTCCCAGGCTCGACCCTTCCTAGTCAGAAACCCCACACCAATGCGGGGCGCTGCGAGACCACTACATGTTCTTCAGGTAGAAGGTCATCGACTGAAGCGACAGCACTGGGTCGATATTGCGGACCACGATCCCCCTCGGGACATACGGGGCGACCGGAGCGTAGTTGAGGATTCCCTTGATCCCGTTCTCCACCATCTGGCTTATGACGGTCTGAGCCTGCGGCGACGGAACGGCGACCACGCCTATCGAAATGTCGAGCTCGCCAACCAAGTTGGGCAGGTCCTCCATGGCGCGTACTTCCAGGTCGCCCGCCATGCTGCCCACCTTCTCGTTGTTGCTGTCGAAGGCAGCCACTATCGCGAAGCCCTCCGGGGCGAATCCGGTGTAGTTGATGATCGCCCTGCCGAGCCGTCCGACGCCTACCAGGCACGCCCGCCACTCGCGTGTCAGGCCAAGTATGTCCCTCAGCTCGTCCAGCAGAAAGCGGATGCTGTACCCGCGACCCTGCTTGCCGAACCTTCCGAAGTAGCTCAGGTCCTTCCTGATCTGCGCCGGAGTCATCTGGAGACGGTCGCCCAACTGCTGCGAGCTGGCTACGTTGGCCCCCTCGCGCTGAAGCTGGGTGAGCGCCCGCACGTACAGGGGCAGACGCAAGACCACGACCTCTGGGACCTCTCCTGGTTGCATCGAACACCGCCTGTTGGTCTTATGAACCTGACTCTCTGCGGCCCGGCCTGGCATAAGCGGCCGCGAGAGTCCGTTTCGGGGGCTGTCCTTAGTATATATTCTCAAACGGCAATTGTGAATAACGTAACAGACGACCGAACCTGTGTCAGATCAGTATGTGACGTTCGGTAATCTAACTCCTACTCTCAAATCAAGAAGAACCCTTTGTGATCCTTCGTGTCCTTCGTGGATTAACTTGACAAGAACTCTAGTTCATCGCTACCATCCTGAAATCCACTCCAATGCCTCAACAGACCGAACCCAGTACCAATAACGCACTCGGCGAGCTTCTTGACAAGATGCTGCCCGGAAGCGTCGTGCGCTCCGAGCACACCCAGGTCATCGTCGACCACCCCGGACTTCGTCCCGACATCCTGGTCGCCGCACCCGGGCGCTCACCCGTGGTCCTGGAGGCGGAGTTCATGCCTGCCGCCAACACCGAGGCCGAAGCCAGGTCGCGCCTGGGACTCGAGGTCGTGGCCACCGGGCGGCTGATCGAGTCGGCCATAGCTCTCCGCTACCCCGAAGACCTGCGCGGCTCCGGCAATCTGGCTGAGTCCCTCGCCGACGCGACAATCTCATACTGCGTGGTCAGCGAGGACGAAGACCGCTTCCCCAGATCCGGCTGGATCGAGGGCGGCCTCGGAGACCTGGCCGAGCTTGTCAGGCTCGTGTCTGTGCCGCAGCGCGCGGTGGATGAAGCCGCCGACGCGCTGGAGAAGGGGATAGAGCGGGTGGCTTCGATATTGAACCAGCTTCACGAATCCAGGCCCGACGTGATGCCGGCCATTGCGGGCTTGCTGGGCATGGCCGACGTCATTCAGACGCGCCGGATGGCAGGGGCCATCATCGCCAACGCCATGGTGTTCCACGAACGGCTGGCAGGACTGCACGGAGTCAAGCCGCTCTCACAGCTATGCTCCGCATCCGTCAGTAGCCCTAAGCACGAGATTCTCAGCGCATGGACCGCCATACTCAAGATCAACTACTGGCCGATCTTCGCAATCGCCAAAGACATCGTCGACCAGCTCCCGGCTGCTGAGGCCGCGCAATTGTTGACAGGTCTACGAACCACGGTCGAGGATGTGGCTGCCACCGGCGCGAACCAGGCCCACGACCTCACCGGGCGTATCTTCCAGCGGCTGATTGCCGACCGCAAGTACCTCGCGACCTTCTACACGCTGCCCTCATCGGCGGCTCTGCTGGCACGGCTGGCGGTCGCCAAGATGGACGGCGCCGACTGGTCCGACGCCGATGCCATTAGGGAGATGCGGATAGGCGACTTCGCGTGCGGCACCGGCGCGCTGCTGTCCGCCGTGTACGATCAGATCGCCGTCCGACACGAGCAGGCCGGAGGCGACCTCACCACGCTGCATCCGGTCATGATGGAGGAGGTGCTCTACGGCTGCGACGTGATGCCCTCCGCCATCCACATCACCGGCTCGACCCTCTCCGGCGCGCAGCCGACGGTCAAGTTCGGCAAGTCCCGCCTCTACACGCTCGCATACGGAAGGCAGGATGACGGGACGGTCCGCATCGGCTCGCTGGAGCTGCTCCAGTCG
>JAKZVY010000040.1:0-6768 GCA_047515825.1 Dehalococcoidia bacterium | reverse complement strand
GAGGCGCTCGAAGACACGGTCCTGACAGCCCGGTCCTACTCGTCAGAGGAGGCAGCCGATCTGGGCGTGATCGACTTCGTCGCAGCCGATCTGGGCACTCTGCTCAGCGCGATCGACGGTCGAGAGACCATGACCGCCGCTGGAACGGTCACCGTCGAATCGGCCGACCTCGAGGTCCGGAAGCTCGACGCGACGCTCCTGGAGCGGACACTGGGCGTCCTGGCGAACCCGAACGTGATCCTGGCGCTGTTCCTGATTGGCGGATTGGCCGTGGTCGCCGAGTTCGCGATACCTGGAATGTTCGGTCCCGGCATATTGGGGGTCATTCTGCTGATTCTCGCGTTCGTCGGCTTCTCGAACGTGCCCGGAAGCTGGGTGGGTGTGGGCCTGATCGCACTTGCGATGGCGCTGTTCTATGTCGAGACCATAGCGCCCGGCTTCGGAGCGTGGGGAGTGGGAGGAGTCGTCAGCCTCTTGCTCGGATCGATATTCCTGTTCGGGAACTTCCTCAGCCCGTCGGACCTGCCTGAGCCGAGGTTCATGGCGAGTCCGGTCATGATCGCTATTATGACTGGACTCGCGATCGCGGGATGGGTACTGTTCATCCGCGCCGTCAGGACTGAAGGCGGCACTTCGAGCGGCTACCAGTCGGATGACGAAATCTTCCTGGAGGGACAGTGGGGTGTCGCGATGTCGGACCTTGCCCCTTCCGGAAAGGTATGGGTCGCCAGTGAAGAGTGGTCGGCGGCGACAGACCCGGGAGTTCTCATCAAAGAGGGTGACGAAATCCGGGTCACCGCAGTCTACGGACAGGTGTTGAGGGTGGAGAAGCTCGAGGGAGATTCCTAGTACCGTGTCCAGCTGATTTTAGCAAACCAGCTTGGTTGATAGACCGTCCTTCGACAAGCTCAGGACGAACGATTGTGACCATCAGAACCCAGTCGTAGGTAGTAGATATATGAGGAGAGACCAGATGGCAGGATTTCATACAGTAGGACCCAACTACGCCCTGATCGTGTCAGGGGGAGACGTGCAGCCGAAGGTGAAAGTGGGCGGCAGGATGTTCGTCCTGCCGTTCATTCAGAAGGCGCAGATGCTGTCGCTGGAGGTGATGACACTCCAGGTCAATACGGCGAGGGTGTACACGGCGGCAGGGGTTTCCATATCGGTCGATGGCGTGGCGCAGGTCAAGGTAGGTCGAAGCGAGCAGGCGATCAGAACCGCCGCAGAGCAGTTCCTCGGCAAGAGTGTGCAGGAGACCTCTGAGGTCGCCCTGCAGACGCTCGAAGGCCAGCAGCGCGCGATCCTGGGGACGATGACCGTCGAGGACATCTACCAGGACAGGGTGGCGTTCGCCGAACAGGTCCGCGAAGTAGCGGCGACCGATATGACCAATATGGGCCTGGAGATCGTGAGCTTCTCGATTCGAGACATCCAGGACGAGCAGGGGTATCTTGAGGCGCTCGGGGTCAAGAGGACCGCAGAGGTGAAGCGGGACGCCGCTATCGGCCAGGCTGAGGCGGAACGTGACGCGGGAATCAGGGCTGCCCAGGCCGAACAGGAGCACCAGGCGGCGAAATTCGCCGCGGATACCGCGATCGCGGAGTCGGAAAGAGACTTCAGTGTCGAGAAGGCGGCATACGATCAGCAGACGAACGCGCGCAGGGCCGAAGCGGAGCTGGCATACTCACTCCAGGAGGCGAAGACACGCCAGCAGATCAGAGAGGAAGAGCTGCAGGTCGAAGTGGTCGAGCGCCAGAAGCAGATCGAAATTCAGGTGCAGGAGATCACCCGTCGGGAACGTGAGCTCGACGCGACCGTGCGGCGCCCTGCCGAAGCCGAGCGTGACCAGCTGGAGCTGATCGCCGAGGGCAACAGGCGGCGCGCCCGCGTCGAGGCAGAGGCCGAGCGCTACAGCCTGGAGACCGTGGCCACCGGCGAGCGGACGAGGGTCATCGCCGAAGCCGAGGCCGAAGCCGAGGCCATCAGACTTCGAGGACAGGCAGAAGCGGACGCCATCAAAGCGCGTGGAGAGGCTGAGGCCGCATCCATCAGGGCGCAGGGACTCGCGGAGGCGGAAGCGATGGACAAGAAGGCGGATGCCTGGAAGGGCTACGGGCAGGCCGCTATGATCCAGCAGCTGTTCGAGTCTCTGCCGCGGGTCGCGGACGCTGTGGCGCAGCCTCTTGCGAAGACCGACAGCATAGTGATCATAAGCAACGGCGGAGATAATGGAGCGGGCACCGGGGCCAGCAAGGTCACCCAGGACGTATCGAACACCATTGCTCAGCTTCCTGCGCTGGTCCAGTCCCTCACCGGAGTTGACCTCATCAGCACGCTAAAGAACCTGCCCGGCATAGTATCAGACGACAACAACAGGCAGGGTGGTCAATCTGAAGACGTTGATGGAGAATCATCGGGCAAAAGCGATTCGAGGAGCGAAGACCCTAATGACTAGTCAGACCAACGAGTTCTACAACCGGCTGGGCGTCAAGCGAATCATCAACGCGGCGAGCTGGATCACTGTGTACGGCGGCATCATCATGCCGCCTGCTGTGGTCGAGGCGATGAACGAGGCGTCGCGCTGGTTCATCGACCTGCACGAGCTGAACCAGAAGGCCGGCGAGGTCATCGCGCGGATGACAGGCGCCGAGTCGGGACTGGTCACGGCCGGGTCGGCAGCCGGGATGGTGCTCGAGTCGGCAGCGTGCATAGCGGGCGCCGACCCCGCCAAGATATGGCAGCTCCCCGACACGACCGGCATGAAGGACGAGATCGTCATTCACCGCGCACACGCGTTGCCTCAATGAAAAGGTTACCGAGAGGAGCGACCGGTTAACTTGGGACCTGTGGGCGTCAATTAGAAGCCGCGAAAAGCTCGGTAACATCTCCTGGTGAGGCAACAGGGGCCAGAATGATTGTCGCTGTTCACCCCCAAAAGGGCGCAGGGCATCCCTGCCTGGCGTCTCCGGCTGAGGCCCAACAGAAACTCCGATTCTCGCTTCCCCGCCTGCTCCTGAGCTGTGCTAGACTAACACAATAGAACATATGTATTGCGGCAGGCCGTGGGGAGAGCAGCCCATGACCAGACGCCTAGAGAGACCCAGTACACATGTCAGCGGGTTGGCCAAGCTGATTGCGGGCGACAACTCCTGCCTATTCTCGATCTGGTTCAAGTCCTGGCACCGGGGCTACGAGACCAACAGGGACGGCTCCGGCCTGGCCGGGTGAAACGCCAGACACACCGCCGCCGTGCACGAGCTCGCCGACCGCCTCGAGCGGCAGGGAGACAGTGTGCACATGGAGATGCAGAACTGGTTCGAGGTGAGGAGCTCGATCACCGGGTCGATAGTCATCGGCAAGCCCGACATCATTGGTCGGGCCCCGGATGGCGCCGCCACGGTCTACGACGTCAAGACCGGGAGGCCCAGGGCTGCGAACGAGATCCAGGTGAAGCTGTACATGTACCTCCTCCCGGTGTCCAACCACGGCCGCTGGCGCAGGGCCAGGATGGACGGATGCGTGGCGTACGCCGACGGCACAGAGGTACGGATAGGCGCGGACGCCATAGACGATGAGTTCAAAGGACAGGTGGCCGGGATTATGCGACGGATCGTCTCCGAGGAGCCCGCCCGGCACGTGCCGAGCGGGCGGGAGTGCGGGTGGTGCGAGTTGACCGCCGCGGACTGCAGCGAGCGGATCGAGGCCAGCTCTCCTGAGAGTGCGCGCCCAGGGGACACTCTGCACTCATGCTAGCCGATGCTGGGGAATGGTCTGGACGGGCCCATGACCGACAAGACCGTGCGTTTCGAGCAGGGTCAATGCATCATGGGTAGTCCGGCCCGAAAACAGGGGCTCCAGGGCGCTCCCGCGGGAATGTTTCCGGGGGGACAAGCGGCAAACCCGGGGGTTCGGCCGGTGTGGTGATTCGACTGACGGCAGAATATCATCGGGAAGGTCGCCTGGAGGCTGCTGACATGCCCGACCGGGATTGTGGACTACTGGATCAGGTTATCCAGATCGCGCTGCAGCTCTGCAAGATCAGCCTGCACGTGTTCGTAGATGATGTCCCAGATGTAGTCCCCGGGAGACTTGTTCCGGTGGGTGGCGGCAAGGTAGAGCTGTCGGTGCTGGCTCTCAGTGTACGACAGGCCCACGTACCGTTTCTTCTCCGTGCTCTTACCCTTCATCCTGGGGCCGCTGGACCTGTTGGTCTCCGGCGAACCGCCCGGCGTGGACCCGGGGTCCGGAATCTGCAGGTTGGTCATGGATCACTCCCTCCAAGGACGTTCCATCAGGCCACACGTCCAAGGCCCGCCTGTTCGTATACCTCCCCGAACACCTCCTCGTAGAGGTGCTCCATCTCCCGTACCCCGCGGTCGTTCGGTCTGGCGAACTCAGCTATGGTCTGCCCCACGGACGACGCGCGCTGGAATCCCACTCTGTAGCCCACCACCACCGCCGCCACCTGCAGCCCCGAGCATCCGGTGACGATAATTTCACGGGTCTGCTGAGCCTCCTGGCTGAGGTGGTTGGTTGACGCCTGGTTGATGAGCGCAAGCGCACGGAGTCCCGGATTGTGTTCACGGGCCTCCACCACCAGATCGTCGACGAGTCGCATCGTGTACACGTCAAAGGCACAGGGACGAACGGGGACGACGGCAAGCTCCGCGAGTCTCAGGGTGTCGGCCATCTCCACGCCGGCCCGTGGGCCCAGGTCTACGATCACGTCGTCATACCTGTCGACACGGGTTTCTAGGTAACGGCCCAGGGCCGGACCATACTGTGAGACGCAGTCCAACCCCGGCATATCGGTCTGCTTCCTGTAACGGGTCCAGAGGTCGGCGCTGCCCTGCCTGTCCCCGTTGACAAGGAGCACTCGGCCTGGGCCATGCGCCCTCATGCCGGCGAGGTTGGTTGCAATGATGGTCTTTCCGACCCCTCCCTTTTCCGCCAGTACCGCTACGAGCATGAGGTGGCCTCACTTCCTGAAGGAACTGTGCATGCAAGTTCTGATAAATCAGATTGTGTGTCAGCAGGTTAAGGCAATCTGTGCACGCAGGATCATGTTACCAATAGTCCACCCAAACCGGACCCGCCTTTCAGCGCTCCTTTTGGGCATTTCCAGTAGCTGCGGGCAGATCTGTGGTCGTGGCCATCTGCTTGCACATAATCTGATGTATCAGATTCTCAGACCCTGTCGTTACAGGTAGTGTGGTGTCAATTTATGTGAAGGCAAAACTTGATGTGGCCTCCAATTCTGCCAGGCTCCGTCTCCCCACCTTCCGCGACAATTGCTGACACTCCCACCACTCGCGGGAGGTACCGTAACCACCTGGTAGAGTCGATCCTTCTTCCAGTCCGTCTGGTCCATTGAGCTACACCGTGCTCCGCTGGATGAGATAGACACCAGCGTCAGTGCTGCCCGGGAGCATGGGCACCAGACTCTCAGGGCTCTGCTCGCCGGTGGAGTGGAATTGCCGCGGTCATGCGGTCGTCGCCTTCATTTCCTCCGCATCTCAACAGAAACGGTCTCTTCAATGTGCACACTATGATTTGTTTCATGTCAGTCTCCTGTACCGGCGCACGTTGAGAGCTTTCCACTCAAGGAGTGGTTGAATGCTGATACGTTTCTGAAGAGCCTGATCGACAGTCAGTAGGTCAGGAGTTATCCTTCCCTCCTCCAGCAGCAAATCCAGGAATTCCCGTTCCGCGTCAGTGAATGGCAGTAGCGCAGAAAGCGCCGTCCTGCACTCCTCTATAAGAGACTCACCATAGCTGGTAGGTCGAATTTCCCGTTTACGGTCGACGCGGAGCGCTGGCATCAGCTGGCTTGCGAGATCGCCCGGGTCGAAGCCAACGTCGTCAAGAGTGACCGTGCGCCAGTCCCTCCTGTTCATGCCCCCGTAGACCACGAAAGCGGTCCTCAGTTTCTCAAGGTCCAGGGTGTCGAGAGAGAAGATGAGAGAACAGTCAAAGAGGTCCCGGGCCCTCTTGCGGGCGAACAGAGCGGCCAGTTTCCCGGCCGCAAGCTCATGTACGTCGACCAGTGGAAACTCTGAAGTCTGCCATCTTCCCAGGTGACGTGACGTCATCGGGATCAGGGGCCACATCGGTACCCGGTACATATAGTTGACGTCGACCTCGATCCTGGCACTGCCTCCGGATGCCGTGGGATAGCGCAGCGACCACTTGCCACCCGCGTGCTCCTCGGGCATTCGCCTAACGGTGTATTCCTCCCGGCTGAAGACGGCCTGTAGCGCCTCTTCAACAATGGGACGCTCTCTCCGCATGTCCTCCATACTCTCAGAACCGACGTAGTTCAGATCGATGTCCACCGAGAGTCTCGGCACGTCGAACACGAACAGGTTCAGTGCAGTGCCTCCCTTGAGCGCCAGTTTTCCGCGAAGGAACGGATGACTGTTGATGGAGTCGAGCAGTCCAAGCAGATGGAATGTCTTCTCCAGTACCTCCGGCTGGAATCCCGTTGCCTCAGCCTCGGTGGTCAGTCTCTCCGGAGAGATCCTCATGCGACCTCCGCCCAGGAGCGCTCCATGACATCCATCGGCACAACCAGGTTCCAGTCCGGGACCAGCCTTCCGCCACGTCTGGCCCGATCGAGGTAGTGCGGCCCCCTGGGACGGTGCCGACGAAGTCTGGCCAGGTGGGCCTCGTCGACCATGAGAACGTCCCGGTGCTGTTCCAGGAAGAATCCCACCCTTGCCACCGTGGTTGCATTGCTCAGCAGGAGGGCATACTCAACCATCC
>JAKZVY010000039.1:0-4195 GCA_047515825.1 Dehalococcoidia bacterium | reverse complement strand
GGTAGATTGAACGCGTCGCACAGATCGACGAAGTGGGCGTACTTCTCGGCTGCCCAGCCGTCCATAGCTCCGGCCAGCGAGCGCGGGTCGCTGCCGACGACGCCGACGCTGTACCCATCGAGCCGCGCGAATCCGGTGATGACCGCGCCGCCCCAGTGTCGCCGCATCTCGAAGAACTCGCCATTGTCCACGACCAGCTTTATCAGCTTGCGCGGGTCGTAGGCGCGCTTGCGGTTGGTTGGAACGATGTTGAGCAGCTCTTCAGGTCTGCGGTCGGGGGGGTCGCCGGTCTCGACGCGAGGGGCGACGTCGTTGGTGGTGTTGGGCAGGTACGATATGAACGTCTTGAGCTGCTCGAATGCGTCCTCCTCGTTCTCCGCCTCGTTGTCCACCTGTCCGCTGTCGTGGACGTGCATCTGGTAGCCGCCTAGCTCTTCCTTGTCCAGCATCTCGCCGATGGCGCGGCGCACGACGGGCGGACCTGAGGGGAAGATCTGAGACTGGCCCTTAATCATGACTGTGAAGTGGGACATCAGCGCGAACGCGGCCGGCGCCCCCGCCACCGATCCCATCACGCCGGCGGCGACGGGGACGCACCGAAGCAGCTCCACGTGCCGCCACCAGAGGTCTCCGCCGGGCAGGCCCATGTGGCCCGACGCCTCGTCGGACTTCGAGCTATGCCCCACGCCCTCTACAAGCTGTATGTAGGGGATGCCGTACTGTATGGCGAGCGGCTGCGTGAACTGGCGCGCGCCCTTGTGGATGTTGTGTGGGCTGCCGCCGGATATGGTGAAGTCGTCGCCTCCGATGGCAACCGGACGGCCGTCGATCTCCGCGAGTCCCATTACGTATGCGCCGGGGGTGAACCCTCGTATGTTGCCGTCTTCGTCGAATTCGGCGGCGCCGACCATCGGGCCCGCCTCCATGAAGCTGCCGGGGTCGACCATCTTCTCGATGCGCTCGCGGACGGTGTAACGTCCGCCATCGTGCTGGCGCTTGACGCGCTCCGGTCCGCCCAGCTCTTTGGCGAGACCTCGGGCATACTTGATGTCATCGATGGCCTTTTCCCAACTGTCTCCGGGCTTCCAGCTCTGGCGGGTCTGGTCAACGGGCATTATGTCCTCCGTCTAATAGGATGTAATCTCAGTCGGCGGCGGGCGCATCGCGCCAGAGATGGGAGCCAGTCGCTCCCACTACCAGCACCACCAGCGGGTTGATGAAAGCCCACCACTGTAGGTGGATCGTGCCGACGATCTCCGGCTCGTTTGCGGGAAAGAGGGAGTGGAACCAGTTCCAGTAGAACCAGAGCGCCAGCACAATCGACGCATAGAAAGCCAGGTTCACCTCGATGTACTGGCGCGTGATGGGCCCGCCGGAGTCGCCGCTCTGCGGTCCGAATTTGCGCCAGACGTTGACGATCAGCGCGAGAGCGACCGCCACCGCCATTGGCCAGTTCATAGCTTCCCATACCCAGTAGTTGGCGGTGCCATCATGATAGAGCGGCGTGGCCACCCAGTTAACCGCGACTGCAGCAGCTACGAGAAGGAAGAACACACCCAGAAGGCGTTTCAGAATCTCCATGGCGCTCTCCATTATCGACTGGGTTGTTTCCACGAACCAATCGCAGGGTGATGTTGCATGGGTTGTGGAACCTCAGTCCCACGCTCTAATCCCATCCGATAAGCGGCTACTCGACCTCGACCCGCTTCACAACCGATTCGTCCAGCTCGATGCCGAGTCCAGGACCGGTGGGCGGTATGATGAAGCCGTTTTCAAACACGAGCGGCTCTTTGAATATGACGTGGTGCAGAGGTCCCTGGTTAGCTTCCTGGATGAGGAAGTTGGGCGAGCAGGTGTCGACCTGGATGGCGGCCGCGGCGGCGACCGGGCCGCAGGCCATGTGCGGCGCGATCATCGCGTAGTGGGTCTCGGCGATGGCGGCGATCTTCTTCGCCTCCATGATGCCGCCGCACTGTCCGACGTCGAACTGGATGATCTGAGCGGCCTGCTTCTCCAGCAGGTTCGCGAACTCGTACTTGGTCACGAGGCGCTCGCCTGTGGCGATAGGGATGCTTGTGTGTGCGGCAACTCGGGCCATCTCCTCGACGTTCTCCAAGGGTACCGGCTCCTCGAACCAGAATGGGTGGTACGGCTCCAGGTAGTCGGCGACCCTGATTGCGCTGTACGTGGTCAACTGGCCGTGGGTGCCGATGCCCACTTCCAGCTTGTTGCCGACCGCGTTCCGTATGCTCTCAAATATCTTCGCGGCGTACTCGATCTCCCAAAGGGGGATGTCGCGGGGGATCGGGTAGAGCGGCTGGAATGGGTCGAGCTTGCAGGCGGTGTTGCCCTCTTCGAGGAGCTGTTGAGCAATCTCGCCTGCCCGCTCCGGGTTGTCGCGGAAACCGCCCTCTGGCATGTAGGCGTAGGCGCGCAGCTTCTCGTGGTACTGCCCGCCGAGCAGGTTGTAGATGGGCTGGTTGGCGGCCTTGCCGACGATGTCCCACAGCGCGATCTCAATCGCACTCAGGACCGGAGTGAGCTGGAGGCTGGGGTGCCTAAAGTCGTGGCGTGAAGCGTACATCTGGTCCCAAATGCGCTCGATGTTGAACGGGTTCTGACCGATGACGTGCATGCGCGCCATCTCGTCGATGAGCGAAATCTGCGACTTCAGGTCGCCCAGCCTGTCGGAGTAGGTGTTGCCGGTGATCCGCTCGCCGAGTCCGGTGATGCCCTCATCGGTCTCTACTTGGAGAAACAGCAAGTATCTGCCCCCGCGGTACGGAGGGAGATTCTCGACCACCATCGTCTTGACGTCTGTGACTTTCACTTCGACCTCCTATGTTCCAAGCTGACCGTGTTGACCTGAAGTGCATTCTACAAGGAAATGTCCGCCATGTGTTGAACGGCGAGTGTCGAAGCCCGTTGGCGTGATGGTCGAAGTCGCGACGAATGGCAGCAGGCCGCGGCACGAGTAATTTGATGGCCTGAGGCGACGGCTGTCGGTCTCAGGCGGTGACGCCGGCATGATGAAGCGCCTGCCCGACGATGTCTACCCCGACCATCTCGCTGTGTGCGGCAAGCAGCCGCTGGGTGACCGGGCCAGGAGTCGAATCGCCGATGGGACGCCTATCGACCATGCTCGCCGGAACGATCCTCGGGCTGGTGCGCGAGAAGAACCCCTCGTCGGCGGTGTACAGGTCGTAGGGCTGGAGGTCCTCTACTACCAGGGGGATGTTCATCTGCTCGGCGATGTCGAAAATGACGCTGCGAGAGATGCCCTGGAGGATAGTCCGGTCGGTGGGCGTCTTGAGCACACCGTCTTTGACGAGGAAGACGTTGTATCCGATCCCCTCGGTCAGATTTCCATCGCGGTCGAGGAGGATCGGGGAGGCGTCCGGGTCGACGTCCACCGCCTCCAGCTCCGCAAGAACGAAGTTGGCCCGGCTGTGGTGCTTGACCTTGGCGTCTATACTGTCGCTGGAGTAGCTGCGTGTCTTGACGATCACCCCGTGAGCGCCCTCGATGAAGTAGTGCGCGAAGCTGCGGAACGGCAGGTGAAGTACGCTAGGAACGTTTTGCGGTCGATCATTGGGGCCTCCCTGGCCGGGCTCGAGGTCCTTGACTCAGAGCATAACGTGATTGAATGCAGTGACCGTGCGGCGTCTCCTCGATTGGTTTGTTCGCGGATGAGATTCTAAGGGACTGCCACTCTGGGCGCAATAGAATACTTCTCATTCCCCATGAAAATAGAATCCAGCCCCCACTGTCATTCTGAACGAAGCGAAGCGGAGTGAAGAATCTAAAAGGGAATTACATGCGGTCTTACCCTTGGAGGCAGACGATGGATAGATCAGGCGTCATGACTTGGGAGGCTTACAAGGAGTCGCTCCTTGAAACGCTTAACTCCCTCCCGCCATTGAAGATCATCGGCGATCCCCCCAGCGTCGAGATCAAAGGAAGAGTCTTCGATCTTCTTTCTGATAGTGATGATAGTGTCCGGGTCGCCATGACTACTGAGCATGAGAGCAAGAGCAAGAAAGTTAGTGGCTGCTGATAGTTCCCCCCTGAGTCGGTTAATTTCCTTTCCATCGATAGTCAAGACGGGCCTCCATTTGGGATTGCTAGAATTCTTAGGGCATTGTATACGATCTTACCATAGGCTAAGTAGACTCGGATGGGAAGCACTCAAGGT
>JAKZVY010000038.1:0-3460 GCA_047515825.1 Dehalococcoidia bacterium | reverse complement strand
CTGAGGAAGACTCCAGCGCTCGGAGTGCATCCGGTGTTCGGAAAGGTCGTCGGACTGAACTGGCCTGAACGAGTCCCACCCAACGTGCAGCGTGACGAAGGTCTTCCGCACGCCCGCATCCGCCAGCCTGTCGAACAGCCGTCGGGTGAAGTGGAGTCCGGCCGTTGGAGCTGCAACGCTGCCCTCATTCCGCGCGTAGATGGTCTGATACCGTTCGGGGTCATCCAGCGCCTCGTGAATGTACGGGGGCAATGGGACGACTCCGACCCGCTTCAGGTTGGCATCGTCCTCGAAACTCACCACCCTGGACCCCGACTCTTCGACGTCTACCACCTGACCGCCGACCTCGATACTCCTGGATTCGTCCGTGACCACAAACTCCGCGCCGCGCCGCATCCTGCGCCCCGGTTTGACCAGTGCCCTCCAGGTGTTGTCCTCGACCCGGCTCAGAAGCAGCAGCTCGATTTCCCTCCCGGACCGTTTCAGGTGGCCGTATAGCCGGGCCGGGAACACACGGCTGTCGTTGAACACGAGAAGATCTCCCCGCGTCAGCATATCGGGCAGGTCCGTGAACCGATGGTGGGACACTTCACCTGAGCGCCTGTCCATGACCATAAGCCTGGCATGGTCGCGAGGTTCCACCGGAGTCTGGGCGATCAGGTGCGGCGGGAGGTGGTAGTCGTAGTCTGACGTCAGCATGGCGGCAGGCGGCGTGGACTTCAGCTAGTCGCCTCCAGCCGACGGAGTAGCCGAACGCGCCGCCGGACGGCCGGGCGGCGCGGATATGCCCGGCATGCGGTGCAGAAACGCGAGGAACGCTCCGAAGCAGAGCACGAATACCACCATCAGGCTGGATAGCTGAAACCCTTGAATGTAGAAGCTCGACGCGGCGGCATCGGACAGCCGAGATATGCCGGTGGGCAGCGCGATGGCCAACACCGCGGCCGCTGTCGCCGCGCCGAGAGCGTGCCCCATCTCACGCGTCGTCTCCAGCATCCCCGACGCCGCTCCCCGGTGTCTGAGGGGCAGCGAATTCATCACCGTCGCGTTGTTGATCGGATTGAACATGTTTGTTCCGACAGAAATTGGTATCATTAGAAATGGCAGGAGCCAGAAAGAGATCTCCGACGCGACAAGACCCAGCACGAGGAAGCCCCCCGCGATGAGCACCATCATGATCGGCCTCATCAGCGGTGGTCTGTACCTGTCGTAAACCCATCCGGCGACCATGGGCATGAACAGGCCCAGCATCTGGCTCGGAAGCAGCACGACCGTCACATACAGTGGCGGTTTGCCAAATCCATGTTCGACGAGAATCGGCACCAGGGTCATGGTGGAAAGCATCGAAAAATGGTAAGTAACATTGGTCGCGAGCGACAGGGAGAAGGGAGCGCGCTTGAAGTGCCGTACGTCCACGATCGGGTTGGACATCTTCCGCTCGACCAGGAAGAACACCCCCAGCATCGCCAGGAACAGAAGGTGCATGGGGAGGTGATAGGTGAGCGCGTCCGGGCTGACGTACGACTCTTCTCCCCCGTGAAGATGGGAGCCGGAGAGAACGAGCACCACTCCCGCGATAACCAGCACGAGCGCGCCCATCCAGTCCACAGGTCCTTCCTCGCTCTGCCTCTCGACCTTAGCCTGACTGCGCAGCATGGGTATCGACGCGGCGATGGCGAGAGCGCCGAGGGGTACGAACGTCAGGAAGATTATGCGCCAACCGATGTACTGGAGTATCACGCCGAACAGGGCGAGTCCGATCAGCGTCCCGAACCTGGACCCGATAATCGGAATCGCGAACGCCCGACCGCGCTCGTCGGGTCGGAAGTTGGCAGCGAGTATCGCGTTGGCGTTGCCCATGACCAGCGCCGACCCAAGCCCGGTCACCGCGCGCCACGCCACGATCTGCCACAGGTCCTGCGACAGGGCGATCAGCCCCGATCCGACGGTCGAGAGGACGATGCCGACAAAGAAGACCCTGGCGTGTCCGTAACGGTCTCCGAGCCTCGCGCCCAGCATCACGAACGCGCCGAGCATCATAAGGTATATGATTACTATCCAGGCGGTATCGTCTATCGAGGTGTCAAATGCGTCTGCCAGCGTCGGGAGGGAGATCGCGATGGGCAGGCTGGCAAGCTGTGTCAGCATGTACGCGGCGGTCAGGGCCAGTAGGGCCTCCCGCCGATCCCGCGTGTCTAGGAGGGGGCGTATTGGCGCGAATACACTCAAACGGCTACACCCCTATCATGATTATCATGCCCGGAACGCGGTCTCGTAATACTATCACAGCGAACGAGGAACTCCGCACTAACTTTTCCATCCTTGAATCGTTACATATAGCTAGTGAGGAACGCCGTGCAGACTCTCGCGTCCTCGGGTCGCTGCTTCTATGGCCACATACAACGACAGGCATTCTCAGGGTTCCTCGACTCTGTTTGCTCCGCTGACTGGAAAGGCAAAGATGGAAGCCAGATCAGCAGAAGCAGACACTGTTGAAGACATCGTGAGACAGGCGCAGGCCGGCGACTCGTCCGCCTTCGGTCGCTTGTATGAGATGTACTACGACCAGATCCACCGCTACGTCGCCTTCAAGTGCGGCAATCAGTTGGAGGCCGAAGACCTGACCGGAGAAGTGTTCCTCAAGATGATCGAGTCGATCAACAAGTTCAAGTTCAAGGGTTTTCCGTTCACGTCCTGGCTCTACAGGATTGCTCACAACACGGTAATCGACAACTTCCGACGTAAGGGTCGGAGGCCGACGGTGCCTCTGGACGATTTCATTGCGGCGACGACGGCGGGCGAAAGCGATCTGGAGCGCCATGCAGAGGTTAGCTGGACGATGAGAGAGGTCGTCCGCGCCATGGAGGATCTGACGGACCTGCAGCGCGAAGTCATAACGTTGCGGTTTGCCGGCGGCCTGTCCGTCGCCGAAACGGCGTCCGCAGTCGGCAGGAAGGAAAACGCCGTCAAGGCGCTTCAGCACGCGGGCATTCGCAAGCTGAGGCAGATCATGAGTCCGCCCCAGCCGGTAGCAGTTCCGAGTCCAGAGCTTGAACTATGAGCAGCAACCCAGCGGCCACTCTCCCTCAATGTGAGATTGACAAGCCAGCGGCCCCCTCTCCTTTGATGGGAGAAGGCTGGGGTGAGGGTGAATAATGAGGCTTCATCGGTCTCGAATAGGCGTCCATTCGCAAGATGACCGTTCCACGCAGAGAGGTGAAGGATGAATCAGGAGCTGAGTGAGGCCCTGAACGACTGCCTCGACCGGTTGATTCAGGGAGAGAGTATCCAGGACTGTCTGAGCCTGTACCCTCAGCACGCCCACGAGCTGGAACCCCTGTTGCAGGTCGCGTTCGCCACGATGCGCGCCGCCGATACGGTTCGCCCCAGTCCCGCGGCCAAGGCCCAAAACTTCCAGCGGTTCACGCAGGCCGTCGCCGAGGGTGGGACAGACAGACGG
>JAKZVY010000037.1:0-7788 GCA_047515825.1 Dehalococcoidia bacterium | reverse complement strand
GATTCAGGCAGTCAAAGAAGGATACACCATGGCCAGATGCCAGATATGTAACAAAACGGGACAGTCAGGCAACAACGTGAGCCACTCGAAGCGGCGCACCCGCACCCGCTGGTTCGCGAACGTTCAAAGGACTACTATAGTGAGGGACGGCAGACCCCAGAAGGTGCACGCCTGCACGCGCTGCATCAGGACAGAGACCAAGTCGTCGATGAAGGGCTGACTGCCCTCCAACACTCTACCCCGCCGCTCACGGGCCTGCACACTTTAGCACTGCGCAGGCCCGTGAGCCTGTATCATCCTAGTCGGTATGCCGCTGACAGACACCATAACAGCCGCGTCGCCATTCCGGCGAAGGCCGGAATCCAGAGGGGGATAGGGTAAAGGTGAATACGGCGGTGGAGGCGCTGGGGACGGCACTTGAGCGTCCCTGCCCCCTATCCCACTCTAGTCTTCAGCCGTCCAGTAATCGTATTTCTCCTCCCACGTCACGGAGTAGTCACCATCGCTATTGTGCTCCGTGGTATTGGGGAAGTTCGCTAAAGTCCAGTCTCTCATTGTAGGATCTGGGCCGATCTGTATCTGTATCCGACCACTACTATCATCTGCCCCAAAGTCCGTATTCTGAATCGCAAAATCGCCGGTTGCACTGGTTGTGGCCACCTCCACAAACTCCTCGGCACCATCTGCGTAGGAAAAGTCTATGGGCCGTTCGCAATCGCCGTCCGGGTGGAGAAGACATACCCACTCGTTGTCCCACCAGAAGTAGGCCGCCCACAGCGGAGGATCCTGACCCACGTATTTGATATGGAAGTGGTACGAATTCCCGTCAACTAAGGCGATACTCACGACAAGTGTAAGTAACATCGTCATCCGACGAGTGGGTGTACACGTACCTGGTATCTCCCCCGGATTCAAACTCTCCCCACCCGACTTCGATCCAGCATTTCTCAGTGCTGCCGACGGTTGGGCAACCTACGCTTGATACATCTTTCTCAGCCAAGAAACGAGCAACGAAGTGGTGGTCCTCCCCGCCTTCATGGGGCACGCTCGGATTGGTGACTTCGATGTTTCCAAGAATCTGCAGGACACGGTTGTTGTACACTTCGGCTCCAACGTGCCTAACGACCTCTCCGGGCAGGTATTCTGTTGGTCCCTCTGACGGGTATTCTATCGGGTCATCTGGTGGAGGTTCTATTACTTGTCCTACTCCCTCTGACGGGGACTCTGTTCGTTTCTTTCGCAGGAATCGTGCCGGGGACCCTAGCTTCGAAGGCGTAATTGTAGGACGTGCTTTGCACTTCGCAGTAATACCTGCGACCTCTCCTGAGCCGGGTATCGGGGCCGGCACCGTCGTCGGCGCCGGCGCTGATGGGTCTGGCCTCCAATTTGGATTGAAGTCGGGGAGTTCATCGCACCAAGGCAGATCATCATCCGTGCGAGGACCGTCAGGAGTGGGAATACCGGGAGCCGGAGTTGGCTCACCAGGCGGGGATTCCGCGTTCGCGGTGGGCGCCGTCCACTGCGAACCCAGCGCCACCAGGCCGCCGAGCAGCAATAGAGTCGCTATAATGGTGAGGGAAATTCGGCTGATCGGAGTTCCGCGAAGCATGGTTATCTTCCTCTTCTACATCTGGGAGTTGGATACTCGGTTCGCATACGGCTAGGTGATGCCGCAGAGCACAATGTACGCGAGAGAGTGCGTATATGTAAATACGATATTTGTGACCGAAGCTGTATCAGCTTGGTCGGTGGCCCGTCCGTAGAGGCGTCGCTTGCGGGCATCCTGAGAGTGATGACCAATAGGCAACCCCGAGGGATTGCCCCTACATGCATCTGACCGACTAAGTTGGGACAGGTTCCGTAGCTCCACCGCGCTTGTTGTGGATTCCGGCCTCGGCTATAATGGGCCGCGAAACACTACACTGGTGAAGAGCGATGCATACATGAGCGACAAGCACGAGTCCAACCGAGGATTCACCCGCAGGCAGATCATCAAGAGCCTTCCGGTCGGGATAGCTGGCGCGGTCGCGCTCAGCCTGGTTTCCGGGCGTTTGGTCTCTGGACTCGTCCGCCGGCGTCGGATGCCCGACCTGCCCGACGACTCGATATTCGCCCCCGACCCAAAGAGGTATCCCCAGGCGTAGTCCCTTCCGGGAGGGCGTTCCCCGGCCCGGAACGATGACGTCTCACTCCAAGTCGCATTCAGGACGTCCACGACACGCCGTATTAGCCGCGCTGCTGATGGTTGCGTTCGCGATGGCCCCGCTTGCCGGATGCGGCTTTGTCTCCCAGGCCGAACCCACTCCCACCCCGGTCCCGCTCAGTGTCGCTGAGATCCTGCGACGCTCCGGAGAGGCGATGGGTGCGCTCGGCACGTTCCACTTCACCCTGGACCACAACAAGGGAGGGGGTACGCCACTCTCTGAAACCGTTGTCGTCACCGAGGTCGAGGGCGACGTGGTTAGCCCGGACAGCATATCCATAAAATTCGCCGGGACGTTCGGCAGGTTCGCGGTCAAGTCCTCCATAGTGACGATTGGTGATGACAGCTACATGACCAACCCCGTCACGGGCGTATGGGAGCAGGTCTCCACAGGCGTCAGCCCCCTGGGGTTCTTCGACCCGCAAGAGGGGATCGGGGCGATGATGACGAAACTGCAAGACGGGGTTCTCGTGTCCCGCACTCCCAAAGAGTACAGGATAGACGGAACTCTGGAAGTGGAGGCGCTGCGCCCACTCCTGGGGAACGCGACGCACGGCTCGACCGTGGAGGCCGCCCTGACGATAGACGCTGAAACGATGTTTTTGAAGAAGGCGGTCCTCGAGGGTCGGGTGACGGCCACCGAACCGGACGGCGTGGTGCGTACGATTACACTGTCGGGATTCGACGAGCCGATCTCCATAAGCCCGCCGGGCTAACGTCGGCTGATCATTGCGCCTATTTCCCGGCTTCGTCCACAGGTCCGTTCCGCCGTATCTGGCGCTCGTTCCCGTATTCACGGGCATATTCATCGCCGCTGACGATCAGACCGTCATAGTGACCGTCCTGCCGGAGATCATGCTTGATCTCACCGTGCCGATCAGCGAGCTGGATCGCGCATCCTGGACCATCACCGGATACCTGCTCGGATACGTCGCCGCGATGCCGCTGATCGGCAGGATGTCCGACGTTTGGGGTCATCGCAGCTTGTACGTGGCTTGTATGCTGCTGTTCATGGTCGGGTCCGTGGCGGCGGCGCTCACGACCAGCATAACCTGGCTGGTGGCCGCGAGAATCTTCCAGGCCGTCGGCGCGGGCGCACTGGTGCCCATTTCAATCGCCATCGTCGGAGACCTGTTTCCATCCGAGAAGCGAGCCGTGCCTCTTGGCATCCTGGGCGCGTCCGCCGAGGCCGGAGGAGTTATCGGCCCGCTCTGGGGAGGGCTGATCAGCAGGTTTCTCGACTGGCCCTGGGTATTCTGGATCAACCTGCCCCTCGGCGCGCTCGTGCTCGTCTTTCTGCTGGTCCTGCTGCGTCCGAGCCCCAGGTTCCCGGCCCGAATCGACTACATCGGCGGCGGCCTGATCGCGATCAGCCTGACCACGCTTACGCTCGCGCTGTCGCGAGTCGATGCGCTCGATGCGTTGTTCGGCGTCTATCTGGCCGCGACTGTCGCGGCCTTGGGAATGTTCGTGATTCGACAGCGAACGACTTCCGAGCCGCTCCTGCCCACGTCTATGTTCCGCGCCATGGGATTCAACGCCTCGAACGTTACGCACATGCTCATAGGCGGCGCGCTCATCATCGGCATGGTGACAGTGCCGCTCATGGCGAATACGGTGCTGGGACTGACGGCGCTCGACGGCGGCCTGATGCTGATGCGCATGACGGTCGCCATACCAGTGGGGGCGGTGTTGGGCGGACTGGCCTGCCAGCGTATGGACCTCCGCATACCGTCTGTCGCCGGGCTGCTTCTGGTGGGCGCTGGATTCGGCCTGATGAGCACGTGGGGCTTGGACATCGCCGACCCGGTCATGGCGCTGCACCTGGCGACGGTGGGCCTGGGCTTCGGGCTGCTTATCGCTCCGATCGCGCTCGTAGCGACTGAGTCCGTCGACGTGGGACTGCGCGGCGCGGCGTCAGCAGTTGTTACCGCCATGCGGATCGTGGGCATGACCTTCGGGCTGGCCGCTCTGACCGCCTGGGGCACTGGCCGGTTTCAGCAACTCGTCGTCGGCCTCCAACTCCCTCTGCCCGTCCAGGGGGAGACAACTGAGCAGACCCAGACCCGCATCGCCGAGTTTGAGGCACACCTGACCGGCGCCGGGCTGACGCTCTTCAACGATTTCTTCGTAATCGCGATGGCGGTCGCGCTCATAGCGATCGTATCGGCCCTTTTCATGGTGTGGAGGCGGGCATCGGCGTAATCTGGTAAGGTATCGCTCGATTCTGCGATTCGAGACACCCGAACAAGCTGGAGGTTTAGGCTCATGGTCAATCAGGTCAAGGGAGTAACGGCACGTTCCAAGGGTGCGCCGGTGACTGTGGATGAGATTCTTGTGCCCGACCCCGGTCCCGGCGAGGCGCTGGTGAGGGTTGAGGCGTGCGGCGTCTGTCACACGGACCTGCACTACCGGGAAGGCGCCATCAACGACGAGTTTCCGTTCCTGCTCGGCCACGAGGCTTCGGGGACCGTTGAGAAGGTCGGCGACGGCGTGACGAATGTCGAGCCGGGAGATTTTGTCATAATCGCGTGGCGGGCGCCCTGCGGCAGATGTCGCTCGTGCCTGAGAGGTCGGCCCTGGTACTGCTTCGACAGCATGAACGCGACGCAGAAGATGACGCTTGCCGACGGCAGCCCGCTCTCGCCCGCATTGGGCATAGGCGCTTTCGCCGAGCTGACCCTGGTACACGCGAGCCAGGCCGTCAAGGTCGATCCGGCCGCCTCCCCGGCCGCCGCCGGACTCGTGGGGTGCGGCATAATGGCCGGACTTGGGGCGGCGGTCAACACGGGCGGCGTCACACGCGGCGACTCGGTGGCAGTGTTCGGATGCGGGGGAGTGGGCGACGCGGCTATCGCGGGCTCTCGCCTGGCTGGCGCACATACGATAATCGGAGTGGACATAGACGACAGGAAGCTAGAGTGGGCCAGGGACTTCGGCGCCACTCACACCATCAACCCGACTCAGTCAGACCCGGTTGAAGAGATACAAAAGATCACCGGCGGCAACGGCGTTGACGTGTCCATCGAGGCGGTGGGAAACCCAATCACCTATGAGCAGGCCTTCTATGCTCGCGACCACGCCGGGATTGTGGTGCTCGTGGGCGTTCCCAGTCCCGACATGAAGATCGAGCTTCCGATGCTCGAAGTCTTCGGCAGGGGAGGCGCGCTGAAGTCGTCTTGGTACGGGGACTGCCTCCCCACGCGAGATTTCCCCATGTTCATCGACCTGTACTTGCAGGGCCGACTGGACCTGGACAGGTTCGTGTCTGAGACCATCGGCCTGGACGAAGTGGAGAAGGCGTTCCACAAAATGGAGCGCGGTGAGGTACTGCGGTCAGTCGTGATGATGTAGGCACCGGTGAGTATCAGATGAACTCAACCCGGCCTATCATGTCCTCGGGACCCTTGGTCTCGTGAATCTTCATAAGGCCGTTAATGACTCTTGAGATCGAAGAACTCTGGTGAGTATAGACGATGCCCGTGTGAGGGATCCCCTGGCTATTCAGGCGGAGGAAGTCGTCGTCCTGTGTAAAGAGTATCCGCCCAAGACTTCTGGCCAACGCGAGGTGTCTCTCATCCGTTGCGCCCAACATACCAGCATCGGGCGTCGACATTACGTTAACACCCTGTCGACGCAGCCCACTTATTACGGCCCCTGGGACATGCTCGTCTGTGTAGAACCGTATCTCTCCGGCCATTCCCATGACGTCAGTAGCTTCTGTTTCTCCTCATACGAAGACGCCTTTTCCAGAGCTTCATTGAATGAGTCATAATCGCGGATGTCTTGGTCTATGGCTTCGCGGTGGATAAAGTAGTAGGCGAGCGCGGCGTGAATGTCAGCGAGTTCCAATTCGTATTCATCGGCGATCTCGTCCAACGTCATGCCCATCCGCTCATGCCAGACTACGATGTGCCGCACCTTGATCCGACGTCCCGCGATTCTCGGCTCTCCGCTTACTACTCCGGGCGTTATCGCTATGTGACCATCCAGCGGGTTGATGATCTCACCCTTATCCGTTTCTGACTCTCGGGTCAGTCGAACGGCATACTTGAGTGACTGGCGGATGTCCTCCAGCTCAAGGTCTGGGAAGTCACTGATGATCTGGTCTTCGGACCTGCCGTTCGACAGCAGGTTGACCACCAGCGATACCGGTATCCTCATGCCTCTAATGCACGCCTGGCCCTGCATGACTTCTGGGTCGAAGGTTATTCGATTGAGGTCGCGCATGATCTCACCCTACAAGATTATACTGAGCGGGCTTTCGAGTAGGTCCTTGATCTCGTTGACGAACATCGCGCCCTCGGCCCCGTCCACGATGCGGTGGTCGGCTGAGAGGGTTGCAGTCATCATCTGACGGACGACGACCTGATCGTCATCCGTCACGACCGCGCGCTTCTGGACGGCTCCGACGGCCAGCACCGCCGACTGGGGCGGCTGTATGATCGCGACAAAGCTGGTGACGCCCATCATGCCCATGTTGGATATGGCGAACGTCCCGCCCGAATACTCCTGTGGACTGAGGGTGCCCTGCTGCGCGCGATCGGACAGGTCCTTGCTGGCTTGGGCGACCTCCTTCAGCGACATGTCGCCGGCGCCCACGATCGCGGGCAGTATCAGGCCCTCTTCGACCGCCATCGCCACGCCGACGTTTACGTCGTCGTTCATCCTGATACCGTCGTCCTCATAGTAGGCATTGAACTTGGGGTATCGCTTTAGAGCGAGTACGCTGGCCGCGATGATCAGGTCGTTGACGGTGGCTCGCACGCCGTCAGCGGCCATCGCCTGGTTTATCTGCGCTCTGAGCGCCATCGCCGCCGTCATGTCCACGTCCGTGTTGACGTAGAAGTGCGGTTTTTCGCTCTTGGAACGAATCGTCACGCGGGCGATCTGCTGTCTCATCTTGGAGAGCGGCACCAGCTCCTCGTCCGGCTCCGATTCGGGCTCGGGTTCCGGATCTGCTTCAACTTCGACCTCCGCTGCTGCCTCGACGGGTTCAGGCTCAGCTTCGACCTCCGCTTCGGCCTCGACAGGTTCAGGCTCAGCTTCGACCTCCGCTTCGGCCTCGACAGGTTCGGGTTCAGCTTCGACCTCCGCTGCTGCCTCGACGGGTTCAGGTTCAGCCTCAGGCTCGGCTTCGGACATGGCTTCGACGGCTCTCAGCACGTCATCCTTGGTCACGCGCCCTCCGGGGCCCGTGCCCTCGACTGTGGCGAGGTCTATCCCCGCCTCCGCGGCTAGCTGTCGCGCCACGGGTGTGGCGAGCACGCGCTGTCTCTCAGCAGGTTCCTCCGGCTCGTCAGGCGGTGGAACTGAAGCGGCCCCTAGCGGAATGGCGGCGTGCGTCTCCTCCTCGGCTGGTTCAGGTTCGGCGGTTGTTCCCACGACCTCGCTGTCTTCTCCCACGATGGCTGTTACCTCCCCGACTGGCACAGTCGTACCTGCGTTTACCAGTATCTTATGCAGCACGCCTTCGGCGTACGACTCGAACTCCACCACCGCCTTGTCCGTCTCGATCTCGGCCACGGGTTCTCCGATCTCCACGTTGGAACCCTCGGCCTTGAGCCAGCGAACGACGGTGCCTT
>JAKZVY010000036.1:0-5800 GCA_047515825.1 Dehalococcoidia bacterium | reverse complement strand
ACTCCACCCTCCCTAGCATTGCCGAACTCGCCCACCCTGTCATCGCTATAAAAATAGAAGACAGGCGCACCACACCGTCATTTGTATGTTGTATGTATCTCTCAGATCGGCCAATCTAGGAGATACGCGTGAGGGGCGAGGGGAGGGTTCTGCCATTTTCATCTCCCCTATGTGGCCTGACAAGGCCATAGTCACTACCATGAAAATAGGCAGTGCCGCCGTGTCGTAGGGACGGGTTTGAAACCCGCCCTTCCCATAGGCCGCTTCGAAGAAACGCTGTCCCAGCACGACCCAGCAGAAGACGTAGCTGGAATCGGCCCTCCAGACACATCAAGTGGTCAGGTCCAACAGCTCTTGGCTGAGACTGACGCTCGAAGCAGCGATAAAGTCGGGGTCCTCTAGACCCGCAACGTGTCGAACAACCTGTTGAGTGCCGCCAGACGTGGCGTCACCAAAGAACTCGCGGAATAGCGACAGCGCCCGGGCGGTAACTGCGCCGGAAATCTCATTCTCCAATAAGAGCCGGACCTCGGTCGCCAATGCTGGGGCGTCGACAGCGCGAAGGAGGCGAAAGATGTCGAATGCGTCTTTGTCCAGCGATAGACTGCGGGTTGCATGATCAATGCGCTCCGCTATCTTGTGGACTTTTGCCACTAACAACGCTGCTGGTCCGGCGACTTCTATGACACATGACCGGGGATCATCGGAGGCTAGAGATTCAATCTTTCTAGGCTTGTGGCTGATCAGCACGCCTTCGAGTCCGTAAACTTTCCTGGCAGCTCGATTCCCGTGGATACCGAGCCGTGCCCCTCTGCTGCCGGGTCCGCCCACTGCCTCAGGGACTAACAAGTCCACCTGACAGCCATCCGCCCTTGTATAGATTCCAGGTTGGTCAGTTAGGCTGAAGCCAGCCGTTTGCATAGCTTCAGTAATTCTCGGTTCACTGCCGACCAATTTTGGGTCAAGGGCAATGTCGGCATCAAACGTAAAGGGTGAAACGGCAAAATCCGCATCGCCGGCATGAGTATGGACATAGACAGCTTGGGCGCCTACCAGGATGACCGCTTGGCGAAGAGGTCCCAACGCCTCCAAAGCATCTAGTAGACCGGCCCTGGCGATTATGTAGTTCTCATCAGTGGGAGTTGCCATCTATCCTCGTTGTCGCGCATCCACTCGACCAGACCTTCCGCCTCCGCCGGACCGCGCCCCGGCCCTTTCATAAGATCTACCAACACCTGGGTCACATGGGCGTACATTACGCCTTCAACTGAATGGACCCGGTCGAAAACCACTGAATCAAAGGGCCGCCCGATAAGAACATTACCGCCCGTGTCTGCCGGGCGTAGTCCCAAGCGCTCCGCAGCAACATCCGGGTTTGCGGCATAGATTGTAACCAAGCGCGGCTCTGCTACAGGCGCAAAGTGGATCGCGGCGAAAGACCCTGTGACCGCATACGTCAATTTTGAGTTACGAAGCCGATCGAACACCGCTCGCGTTCCCCGGGGTTCGATCCACGTCGTCAATGCGTTCGCCTTCACAAAATCGTAATCAACGGACCATCTGCGAACCAACCGTTCCCAGTCAACAGAGAGGATACGCCCCCTCGGCGCCTCGCGGTAGATGATGGCCTCCCTTTCTAGCAGCCTGGATACGCGAGAAACTGAGGCAGCGGAGCTTCTGATCTCTCCCGCGAGTTCTCGTGTTCCGAAAGGAGGCCGGTAGTCCAGGAATCCCCTGACCACCCGAGCGGTACGCGGACCCTTAAGTGAGCGCAAGGCGGCATTTTCTCTCCAGGGATTCTTGGCCGCACCTTGAGCCTCGATGAAAACGGCAGGACGGTTAATGACAAACCTGATGTTTCCGGTCGAGTCCGCAAAGCTAATACCCGCTTCGGACAATCTTTCTCTGGTCGAAGGCCCTAAGTAAGGCGTAACTACTATCAAGCTAAAATTGCTTGCGGGTCCTGCGGTCTGTTCGCTTTGAGCCAAGAGCATCCGTCGCCAACTGTCCAACAGTGGACCGACCTGCCTCGCTTCTATCGGCTTGCGTTTGACTTCCACTATGATCGTAGCTGAACAGCCTTGAGGATCCCTGATTTCGAGGGCCGCGTCGACATAACCCTTACCTGGCGACTCGCGTTGCTGCCAGCCGCGGTCACGCAGCTGCCATTCCGGTGGCAGACGTTTGCGGATGTCTTCAGCGACCATCCCAACGAGTGTTGTTTCAGAAATATCGCTGTTCATCATCATGTGAAACAGCGTAAAATATGAAACAAGATGGTGTCAAGAGCATCTCACTCCATCCGCTCACCCTGAGCGCAGCGCAGCGGAGTCAAAGGGCCTGTCCCGCCCTGAGCCTGCCGAAGGTTCGCCCCTTCGCACAGACCGGATACTACCTCCGCCGCCCGCGCCGTCTAGCGAGCGGCCACAGCCTCACTCTCACCACACCCATGATCTCCGACCGCAGCACCGGCCCGTAGCGCCTGCTGTCCGTGCTGTGAGCGCGGTTGTCCCCCAGCACGTAGTATTCATCCTTACCGACGTCGCGGGTCAGCCGGTCCGTCCCAACGGTTGCGGGCATACCTCCCAGATAGGGCTCCGAATGGTGGACTCCGTCGATGTGGATCAGGCCATCCTCGAAGACGATCCGCTCGCCGGGCAGCCCAACGAGCCGCTTGACCTGAAATTGGGGGCCAGTCGCCTGCCGCATGTTCAGCAAGACGACGCTGCCCCTCATCGGCGCGGAGAAACCCCGGGTCACCAGCACTAGGTCGCCGTCACGAAAGGTGGGAGACATGCTCACTCCCCTCACGATGAACAGCGAAACTCTACCTGCGACCAAAAGCATCGGGTGGCAACCTCGGGACTCTGTTCCTGTGACGTTAGCATATCCACGCTGGCATCGGCACAGCCCAATCACATTACTCCTTGACACGAACTCCAGTTCCCGATATCATCGTACAAAAGTTCACTACTCCGGTCCAACTTCTACCCAAAGGTGCACAAGACCATGCTAAGCGACCTTCTCAGCGGCTTCAAAGATGAACCCTGGAACTACATGTACACCGTCCACTCGAAGACGCTAAAGAGCTACACCTTCGCCACCGACGGACACGACCCCTTCATCTACGACACAGAACTCGGGCGATACGTCCCCGCAGACGACAAGCTCAGGAGAATCCTCGCGGACTCCATGAAACACGAATGGTCTCCTGCCAGGGTCAACCACATCTTCACCTGGTACAAGGACCGCTCCCGCAGGCTCTGGGAGGCGCCACCCCTCGACCGAGTCAACGTTCTCAACGGCATCCTCGACCTCGAAACCCGCCGGATAGAGCCACACTCCCCCGACTTCCTCTCCCCCGTCCAGATCAACGCCGCATGGGACCCCGAAGCCGAATGTCCCTTCATAGACCAGTTCGTCCAGCAGGTCTTCCCCGACGACTCAGACGACATCTTCTACCAGCTAGCCGGACTCTTCCTCACGCCCGACTCGCGCTTCCGAAAGGCCGTACTGTTTCTCGGAACCAGCGCCACGGGCAAGAGCATCGCCCTCACCCTCCTCAGGCAGTTCCTTCAACCCCGCAACGTCTCCAACGTCCCGCTACACGACCTCACAGCGGGCAGCTTCGACCTCTCCGAGTTGCGAGGCAAGCTCCTCAACATCTCCGCCGACGTCCCAGACCGCGACTTCAACGATACCGCCACCTTCAAACAGATCGTGGACGGACGCCTCGCCGTCATCCGCGCCCCCCGAAAGCTGCGCGACTCCATCGAGTTCCGGCCCTTCACGCGCCTCATCGCCTCAACCAACCGCGTCCCGCGCTCAGCCGACAACTCCCTCGGCTACCTCCGACGCTGGCTCGTCGTTCCTTTCGATACCGAGTTCAAAGACAGAGACTTCGATCACTCCCTGCTCGACATGATCACCACGCCCCAAGAGCTCTCTGGACTCCTCAATCGCGCCGTCGAGGGCTACCACACGGTCCTCAGCGGTAATGCGATCCGCCAGGGCGCCAGAATCAACGAAGCCAACGAGCAGTTCCTCTTGGACTCAGACTCCACACACATCTTCTTCGATGAGCGCGTCCAGGAATGCTCTCTCTCCGAGCACGTCGACCGCACCGAGCTCTACGGCGCATACAAGAGCTGGTGCGACGTCCACCGCTTCAGGCCCGCCACCGCGCACCAATTCTACAACTCCGTCTGGGACGTCTTCAGAATCGAAACCTTTATGACCACCGGCCGCCGGCTGTTCAAGGGCATCCGGCTTCTCGGCGAAACGACCCAAGACGGGGGCAGTTAGCGCAGACGCAGGGGCAGATAGAGCAGGCACAGTGCAGCTTTAGAGCAGATGCGGCGGGGCTGTTCCCAAAGCTGGACCGCTCCCCCTCTAGCTTTGACGGGGGCATATAGTGCAGATAGGGCAGGCAAAATTAACCAAACGGGTAGCCCGTCTCCGAGCGGGCCTGCCCTGAGCTTGCCGAAGAGCCATTGTGGGATTGAGGGGTTGCGCGGCGGCGTCCGTTTCTGTATCTTCATAAACGTCAGTACACCAGATTCCCAAGCTAGTACTGCCTCAACTTAGTTTTGATGCGGTCACTCGAATTCTTCCGAGCGGATCCCCTCTCCCTTGATGGGAGAGGGCTAGGGTGAGGGTGAACTATCGGACCGTCTATCGGAATCATATGAAACCACTACTAGAAAAGGAGCGTTGCAGACTATGATAATTACATCTGCTATCAAAGGACTACTCAGAGTACGGGAGGCCAGCGCGCACTGCGACATCCCGTGCGGAGTCTACGATCCGATTTCCGCCAAGATCGCCGCCCAGACCGTCCTCAAGATGGTCATGCGGATAGACGCGCTGGACGGCGATGACCTTGCCGCGCACAACTCGCTCGCGCGCTACATCACTGTCAAGGAGGAGCACGCGGCCCTCTGCAAGAGTGAGATCAACATCCTCGCGAACGACTACTTCAAGCCCGAGCACCTCGAGGCGCATCCCGATCTGCCATCGAAGGTGTGGGCCGCCACAGGACTCGCGTCCGCCAACAAGCAGGGCGTCAGCCTCGAATCTGCTCAGCAGCTCGTGGACGCGGTCGATGAGATCGCCAGCATCTACTGGGCCACCAAGGGCGTCGAGTACAGCGACCCCGTCGCCGCCGTCCGGCTCGGAACGTAGAAACCGGACTCGAACCGACTTCTGAAACATCAGCACAGGGCGGGGTTAGAAAACCCGCCCTGCAGTTTAGTCACACGCCTCAGTGCTTGTAGTCCTCGCGCGGAGGACTGAATATGTCGAGCGCCACCGAGGGTTGATCGGTAGCCATGACATAATGCTCCACCCCTCCGGGGATGATGTACGTGTCCCCCGCCCTCACCCTGGTCGTCACGCCGCCGATGGTGAAGTCGAACTCCCCCTCCAGCACCATTCCCGCCTGCTCGTGAGGATGCTGGTGCATCGGAACCTCAGAGTTGGCGGCAATCTCGACCACGCTCATCATGATCTTCTCACCCCACATGGTCCGCAAGAACACGCCGGGCGCAAGTTCTCTGCGATCGATCTCGTCAGGATTGTAGGTGTAGCTCAAGTCACGTCCTCCGAATCTCTGGTACCGCTTCAGCTTAGTTTTGGTGGTTGGCTCGCCAAACTGTAGGGGCGGGTTTCAAACCCATCTGCTCCAACTAATTCACTTTCAGGGGGTTGGCGGTACGGCTGGAACATTTGCGGTTAGCATATCGAGGGGTGCGAGTGAGTACCAGTCCAGGTGGTGCGTGCAGGATCGCCTCGGCAGGTA
>JAKZVY010000035.1:0-5947 GCA_047515825.1 Dehalococcoidia bacterium | reverse complement strand
GCCGCTTCAGGACACTGACCCGACGCCCTCCTTCGGTGGATTCGGGCTAAAAGGCCTGCCCGTTTCGTCCTCAATTTGCGTATTGTCTTCCATGCTGGCATACTGACCAAAGCCTTGGCCGGAGGATTGTGTTTGAGGCTTGACAGAACAGGCAAGATAGTAAGGGGACGGGTCTCGGACTCCACTCATAGTGGGAAGTCTGCCCCGAATTCCAACGGATTCAAGTCCGATTCCGCGTCCGAGCTCAGTCGAACGCGTCGTTTGGGGAGAGACGCTAGAAGAGTCGCGGTCGATGCCGTGACGGGCGCAATCAGGGCGGCTGATGAGATAACGGTCGAGACGACGGAGTTCGTGCGGGACTCGGTGGTCGGAGTTATCGAGAGCACGGGAGAGGTGGCGAGGGCCAGCCGGTCGGTGGTGCAGGAGGTCGTCTCAGCGGCGGTGCGCAGCTCCACAGAGAAAGGCGGCAGCGTACCCGAGGTCAGCAAGCGGGCGGTGGAAGGGGCAGTGGTTGGCGCGTCGTCTGTCGGCGTTAGCAGCGGCAGCGCTGGCGCCCAGGCCTCGGCCGGAGTGGCGGAAGCCGTTCAGCGAATGGGCGGCGACTTCCGGGAGATTGTCGGGCCCGCAATCCATGGCGTGGTGACGGGGGTTATCGCAACGACCGGAAACATGCTCGTTACGACTCGAGACACGGCCTACACGCTTTTGGTGAAAGGCCGGGAGTCCGGGGAGGACGAGTCGGTCATCGCCCGGCTGATCGTGGACGAGGCCATCAATGCGACCAGGCTCCACAAGGTCGGCTCTACCGACGCCGTGGTTGGCGCGGTCCAGGGCTGTGTCAGGGCCGCCTACGAAAAGGACCGGGTGACCGGAGAATCGGTTGAGGCCGCGGTGCTGTCGGTCGTGAACGCTCCGGTGAGCGTCTTGAGTCCGACCATAAGAAGATCGGTGTCCGAGGCCATAACGGACCTGTCCGGCGAGTTGAGAACCCGCCCCCAGGCGTGGCGCGGCGTGGCCCTGTGGAGGGCGGGCTTACAGATTATCAGCGTTACCGGAATAGACGTCGGGGCGGCTCTGGCTTACTACACCCTCCTGGCATTCTTCCCGATGGTCGCGTTGATTGTTCTGCTGCTGTCGGGCGTGATTGACCCCCAGACGCTTCGCAATACTCTGACCGAGATACTGCTGTACTACTTTCCCGGGACGAAGCAGGTCATAGACGAAGCGATCAATCACCTGTTTGAGGCGCGTCTTGTTGCCGGACTGATCGCTCTCGGGGGAATGACCCTCGGGATCGTCGGCCTGTTCACGGCTGCGAACCGAGGTGTGAACCGGGTCTTCGGGAGTTCGCCGAGGAACTCGCTGCACGTGACGGTCTCCTCCGTACTGATCGTGTTCATGTCGATCATTCTGTTCCTGATCTCTCTTGGTTTGACCGTTGCCCTTCAACTGATAATAAGAGTGACCGAGCAGATACCAGGGGTGGGGTGGACTCTGAACCGGATCATGTTGCTCGCGACCGGCATATCGTCCGGGATTCTGCCTCTGTTGATCGGGGGCTTCGTGTTCGTGTTGGTGTATAGATACCTTCCCAACGAGAGGGTGCGCTGGAGAGACGCCACCTTTGGGGGTTTGGTCACGGTGATCGTATTCGAGGTTGCCAAGCACGTGTTTCTCTGGTCGGGCAGCCTGCTGAGCCATCGAAGCGTAGTGTATGGGTCGCTGTCGTCAGTTATTTTGGTGCTAATCTGGTCGCACGTTGCGGGAGTGATATTCCTTTACGGTGCGGCGCTGACCAAGCAGGCGGGCGACCTCAGGCCCGAGAGTCTTGTCCCCAAGCGCAGCTTGAATGGTGCGGTGGCGGACCAGCCCCAGAGGAACGGTCATCTTGCCCTCGTCAGGGGTAGGTTCCTTCGCAGACGCAGAGGTCTTCGATCCAGGCGTAGGAGGTGATGATCCCAGTGTTCCCTTCGCTACGATCTGAGATCGCCTAACAGCCGGGCACTGTCCCGAACATGAGGAGCGAACAGTCAGGTTGCCTGGTCTTCTTGCTCGCAGCCTGGAACGTCCACAGGTTCGATGAAGTCCCTGGCTTTTTCGAGCTCGGGTGGTTCCGACCGCACCCCCCAGAGGTTCAGGATCACTCCCATGGTGCGAAAGATAATCCGTAGGTCGTATGCCAGGGACGCTTCGCGCACGTAAACGACGTCGAGAGCCAGCTTTGTGGGCAGGACACGCCTCAGGTACACGGTCTCCGGATCGTCCGAGTCGAGTATGTCCTCGCCGTGAGTAAGGGCGTATATGCTCCCCGGGCTGGTCAGACCCGGCAGGACTTCGAGAGTTTCTCGCTGAGAGTGCGTCCGGTATCTGTTTACGATCCTGGGGTGTCTAGCCCTGGGGCCGACGATGGCCATGTCCCCTTTCAGAATGTTGATAAGCTGGGGAAGCTCGTCGAGCTTGAAACGCCGCATCCAGCGGGCGAGCGGGATGAGCCTGGGGTCGTGCTTGGCGGTAATGACGCTGCCGCCGGATGCATGGCTCACGCGCATGGTGCGCAGTTTGAACATCGTGAAGGTTCGGCCATGCAGTCCCACCCGCGTCGGACGGAATAGGACTGATCCGGGACTGACCACAAAGATCACGAGGGCCGTGGCCAGAATCACCGGCGAGGTCAGCACCAACAGGATCCCGGCGAGGATGACATCCAGCAGGCGCCTTATCAATTGCTAGATCCCCTGTGCAATCTGATCATGGCGGACTGTTTCCAGGCTGCCCCGGATTGATACTTGGATCTGTCGTCGGACATCGACACTGCGGCGGATCTGAGCGAATTTGGCGGTTCCTCAATTCATGTCTGCCAGCTTACCACACTGTCACTGCGGACACTCTCAGAGTTGTACCCACTTGGGTTGCCTGCGGCCAGCCTGAAAGACGATGTACGCCGGCCCTGTTATGCTGTCCACATTCTCAGCCTTGGACTGTCTGTCCGGATGTGGGGGTTCGTAAATGAGCGGTGAGCGCAACGACGTGGTGATCGTGGGTGCGGGGGCGATGGGGTGCGCGGTGGCGTACTATCTCGGCAGCGAAGGGGTCGGATCGACGATCATCGAGCGCGACGGGGTGGCGGCGCACGCGTCGGGGTATTCGGCTGGCGGACTGAATCCGCTAGAAGGGGCCGGAATACTGGGGCCGCTTGGGCCTCTGGCGATCACGTCGTTCAGAATGCACAAGGAAGTATGGCCCGAGCTGACGGCGCGGTCGGGTATCGACTTCGGTCCGAGAGTGGTCTCATCGGTCAGGGTCGCGTTCGGTGAGTCGGACATGACTGAGCTTGAGGCGTCTTTCGATGTCTTCGATTCGGCGGATGATTCGTTCAGCTCGGGATGGCTGAGCGGTGCCGAACTGCGTGACTTGGAGCCGCGCATCTCTCACCATGCGCTGTGCGCGCTGGAGACATCGGGCAACGCCGCCCTCGACAGCTTCCAGTACACGCAGGCGCTCGCGAGGATGGCGGAGGCACTGGGAGCGGAGATCAGGTCCGACACAGTGACCGGGATAGAGGCGCACGGCGGCAAGGTGACCTCGGTCCTGACAGAGGGTGGCAAGATACCCTGCGGAGCTGTGGTGCTCGCGACGGGACCGTGGTCGGGCGAGGTCGGTGCGTGGCTCGGAGTCGAGGTTCCGATGGAGCCGTACAAGGGGGAGATACTCAGGATGCGGCCGAGTTGGAGTCCGACGGACAGTGACTTTCAGGGTGCGGGGGTGTCGCTGTATCGCCGGGAGCTGGACCAGGTCTGGGTCGGCGCGACGGAGGAGAAGAAGGGGTTCGACGCGAGTCCCTCAGCCGCGGCCAAGAGGACGCTGATGGGCGCGGCCCTGAAGCTGATGCCAGCGATGCGGGATGCCGACTTGGTGCTTCACACGGCGTGTCTGAGGCCTCTGACCCCGGACTGGCTGCCGATAGTCGGGAGGGCGCCAGGCTGGGACAACGCATATCTCGCCACAGGAGCCGGAAAGAAGGGGATTCTGCTCAGCACCGGTATTGGGAAGGCCGTCGCGGATATGGCAGTACACGGCGTGACCGATCTACCGGTGGGTGGATTCGAGGTTTCGCGTTTCGCTGGACTTGGCGACAGTGCACAATAAGGGACCTAGAGCATCACAAGGAGGTGCTGGGATGGGTACCTCAACTCTTAGAACTAGATCGTCTTCCTTCATGAGTATCGCTCTACAGTGTTATCTACCGCGTCCGCCGCAGCTTGGGGTCCATGTAATCCCGAAGCCAGTCGCCGAAGAAGTTGAACGCCAAAACCATCGCGGTGATGGCCAGGCCAGGGAATAGGGGCAGCCACCACACGTCCAGAATGACGGCGCGGCCCTCAGCTACCATGATACCCCAGGCAGGGGATCCCTGCGGCACGCCCAGTCCCAGGAAGCTCAGGCTGGCCTCCAGCAGGATGACCCCCGGCACCTCAAGGCTGGTTAAGACCGCCACGGTGTTGATGGTGTTGGGGAAGACGTGGCGCCATAGGGTCACCGGCGTGGTAACCCCGCGACTTTGGCCAGTGTTACGAACTCCATCTCCTTTATGCTCAGTACCTCCCCCCGGATCATGCGGGCATATCCCTTCCAGACAGTAACGACCACCGCTACAACAATGTTCTCGACTCCGGGCCCCAATATAACCACGATGATCAGAGCAACTAGGATTGTGGGGAACCCCATAGCGGCGTTGACCGCCCTCATGATCAAGGCGTCGACCCAGCCGCCCCGGTAGCCGGATATAAGGCCCAACACAGTGCCCAGAACGGCCCCCGAGCCCAATGCCACCAGGCTAATGAGCAATGCCGTGCGGGCGCCATAGATCAGGCGGCTCAGCATGTCTCGCCCCAAGACATCCGTGCCGAGCGGGTAGCTCCAGTCCTCGCCGGGCGCCAGCTTGGCGTCCAGGACTCGGATGTAATCGGGTTCGTGGGGCGCCAGCAGGGGCGCGAAAGCGGCGCAGGCCAGCAGGATAGCGATGATTGAAAGGGAGAGCCAGGGCAGCCGCAGGCTTCTGGTCCTTTTGTACACGTCCCGTAGCCGGGCTACCCCGCCCGTGGATGTACTCAGCTCTGTTGCCACAGCTACCCCTAGCTACTCGTACCTGATCCTGGGGTTTATATAGCCATAGAGGATGTCAACGACCAGGGCCGCCAAGATGAACGCGGACCCGGCCACCAGCACCGTGGCCTCGATAACGGCGAAATCCCGCCGTTGGACGGCGTCGAGCGAGAGCAGGCCGATACCTGGCCAAGCGAAGACCACCTCCACCACCACGGCCCCGTTGAGCAGCGACGCCAGGACCAGGCCTCCATAGGTGAGGGCCGGGATCCCCGCGTTTTTCAGGGCATGCTTGTAGATCACCATCCGCTCGGGAACGCCTTTGACGCGGGCGAACTTGACGTACTCGCTGTCCAGGACCTCCAGCATGCTGGAGCGCACCAGGCGCAACATTCCGGCTATGCCTCCCCACGCCAGCACTATGGCGGGCATGATGAAGGAGCTGGGACCTCCCCTGCCAAAGGTGGGGAGCCACCCCAGTATGCCCCCGAATAGCATGATCAACATGATGGCTACCCAGAAGGAGGGCATTGCTATGCCCAGCGAGGGGATCATGCAGGCCCAGGTTTTTCTCCAGCTGCTCATGCTCTTTTGCCGTGGCTTGGATACCTAACAGGACAACACCGGGATCCCCTACCACTCGAACGCTCAAGAACACTACCAGGCCGAGTATGAATAGTGTGATTATGGCCTGCCCAATGCGTCTTAAGATGTACCGCTGCATTGACTATCCCTCAGTCAGACCCGGTCCGCGTGGGGCTGACAGCGACACGATAAAAGATGAGAACGCACCCCTGCTTCACCTTCGAGTTGGTATGTCACAAATTCGTTCGCCTGCTAAGAG
>JAKZVY010000034.1:0-2804 GCA_047515825.1 Dehalococcoidia bacterium | reverse complement strand
GTCCTCGCAGGGTCCGGTGTCCTCACGGTCTCCGTACTCTTCTTCGAACTCCTCCCGCTCTCGTCTCATGCCCTCGATGCGTTTGCGGGCGAAGCGGTCGGCCTCGATGATCTCTTCGAGGGGGATGGTGGAGTCGATCTCAGCGGGGTGCTTGTACGCCCAGTTGGGTTCGATGGAGGGATCGTGCCAGTGGTCGAGAGGCTCCTCGAGGTCTCCGACGGTCCCGATGACGCGGTCGAGGATCATCTGGCCAGCGGTTATGCGGTGGCAGGCCCTGATGGAAGTGTCTTCTGGGTCGGGTTCGTGTATGTAGGCTAGGATGGATGCGAGCTCAACTCCGTAGTTGGTGATCTCCAGGACGTAGTACTGTGCCTCTCGGACGAGGTCTGGCGTGTAGCCGGGAGTGTCGGGTACGTGGCCGGGCTCGTCGAGCCTGATGGGGGGAGTGTCACCGGCCTGCTGTTCCTCGGCGGCCTGGGGAGGTCCGAGTTCGTCGTCGAGCTTCTGCTCGAGCTTGGCGACGGGGCGGTTGGATGCGGCGGCGGTTCGGGGAGTGTCTGAACTGTGATTGGTGTGATTACCGGATTCCCCTGATTCTGTGGGTCGTTCCGACTCCGGTATCGGAGTGCGGGGTGTGCTCCTGGTGACTTTGCCGAAACCTCTGTCGTAGAGAACCCTGGTGGCCCTGAGGCGGTCGTACCCGTTGGCGGAAGGGTCGTTGCCCCTGGCGATCTCGAGCAGGTTGTCGAAGACGCGGTCTATTCCGCCGGTGGTCTCTTGGAGCTGTCTGGCGGCGTAACCGGCGAAGACGGGGTTGATAGAGGACTGTTGACTTTCTGGCTGCATGAACATTAGTTTAGAGCAAGCGGTCTGGGCTTGTCAAGCAGTGCCGTAGAATTGCGGACCACCCTCACCCCCATAATCGGGGTACAGTGAAGCTTCCGATATCTTGCGCGTGGTTGACATCGGGCGGGAAGGCTGAGAACCTTCATTGTAGAAACCGGCGGCGTCCGCCCGAAAGGAAGGTACTCATGGCCAAGGTAATGCTGGACCTCGAAGACCCGAAAGTGCTGGAAGAGTTAGGGACCGAATGGCGATTCGGCTCAGGCTGGGACCCGGGAAAGCCGAACGAAGGGCTGGTATCTCAAACAAGCGAGAGTCCCGCGCGTTTGGCGGACTATGACGACTCGGACTGGGAGGTTATCGACGACATGGAGGCGGGCGGTATGGGCCGTCCGTCGGGGAGGGCGCATCATCCGGGCATAAGAAAGCAGCGTTCGATAGGCTTCACTTTCGGCTGGTACAGGATCAGGATACCGCTGCCGGAGCGGGTCGGAGACTTCGAGGTCGCCGGGTCGGAGGTCTGGTTCGAGACGGACATCGACGACTACGGCGAGCTGTGGGTGGACGGCGAGTGGGACCGGGACGCGGGCGCAATAAACGGCTTCAACGTGACCAACCGCGTCAAGGTCACCGACAGCGCGGCGCCAGGCACTACGCACATCGTGGCGTGCCTGGCGGTCAACGGGCCTCTGGGTCGTCCCGGCGGGGGCATATTCATGCGCTACGCTCACCTGGACTTCATACGCTAGACGGCTCTCATGGCTTCCAACACGCGCAGGCTGCCCCTGTTTCCGCTGAACACCGTCCTGTTCCCGGGCGCGTCGCTGCCGCTCCAGATATTCGAGGAGCGGTACAAGCTGATGCTGCGCGAGTGCATGGAGTCGGACAACAAGTTCGGGGTGTCACTCATCAGGGAGGGGACTGAGGTCGGCGGGCCCGCGCTTCCTCACATGGTAGGCACAGTGGCGCACTTGGTGCAGGTGAGCCGCATCGAGGGGGACAGGTTCTTCGTGGCCGCCGTCGGTCAGCGACGGTTTCGGGTGTCCGAGATTACGCAGTGGACTCCGTTCGTCGCCGCGGAGGTGGAGCTTCTGGATGAAGGGGCAGATGAGACCGTCCCCGACACTCTGATCGAGGAGACGACCAACGCGTTCTCTGAGTACGCGCGCGTCTCGATGGGAATGTCAGGCGGATGGGTCCGCCAGCCGAGGGTGCCGAAAAGCCCGCTCGCGCTCTCCTATCACATAGCCTGTAATCTGCAGGTGGACCTGCCGGGCAAGCAGTCGCTACTGGAGCAGGAGTCGGTCGCCAGCAGGCTCCAGGCGGAACTTGACCTCCTGAGTCGGGAGTCAGCGAAGCTGCGGCGTCAGATGGTGTGGGAGATGCTCGGCCGCTTCAGCAGACAGTAGGGGTATCAGGACCGTTCTTCTCGGTTCCAGTTCGCTGCGGCTGCCTCCATGATCTCATTGTCTCGCTCTTCCCTGAGCCTGCGCACTGTTTCTGTGCTTCCCTCACCGGATGAAGTTCCATGAGATGCCTGAATCTCTTTGCGGAGCTCGATTAGGCTCTCGAGCCACGCTGCCATCCTTCTGCCGAGGCCATTTCTACTGGCCTTGAATGTCACCAGCTCATCAGGGGCTACGAACCACTGCATCCCGATATTCTTCGCAGGCAGCTTACCGTCGCGCACGTAGCGGCGGACGTGCCCGACAGAGCGGTCGAGCTCAGCCGCAGCCTCTTTGATCGTCAGCAATTCCCTGGAGAAGTCCACCATTTCGGCACCTGTGTTGTTGGTGGTGACGACATTATCATAGCACTCTGGCAGCGGCTTAGTCGGAGTGTTTGCCAGTCGCGAGAGACGAAGCGTATCGCTCAGACGGGGACTCCTCGAACAGATCTGGGTGGAGGATGCGGGCCAGAAGCTCGATCCCGTCCACCAGCCTGGGGCCGCTGCGGCTGAA
>JAKZVY010000033.1:0-9660 GCA_047515825.1 Dehalococcoidia bacterium | reverse complement strand
C
This sequence comes from Dehalococcoidia bacterium, assembly GCA_047515825.1. Lineage (GTDB taxonomy): Bacteria > Chloroflexota > Dehalococcoidia > Lucifugimonadales > UBA1123 > VXRN01. The sequence continues at coordinate 9,659 of JAKZVY010000033.1, read as the reverse complement.
GGCGTTCGAGGCGCAGTTCCTGACCACGATCAAGCGGGACGCCGACGTCACCCTGGACATCGACAAGTGCGTCTTCGGAGATTTCGGTCGCCAAGACGTGCTAGACGTACTCACCAGGCTCGAGTTCTACAGCATGGTCCGCCGTATTCCGGCGTCATACGACCGCGGCGACAGCGAGCAGGCCACGTTCGACCTCGGCGCCGACCAGCCGCCGGTTGACTACGCAATCGTCGATACCGAGGAGGCGCTGGAGTCGCTAGTCTCCGCCATCGCCACGCCAGCGGGGTTCTCGTTCGACACGGAGACCACGTCGCAGAACCCTATGGCGGCGCGGCTGGTCGGGCTGTCGTTCGCAGTCGAGCCTCACGCGGGATGGTACGTGCCCGTCGGCCATGCGGAGGGCGAACAGCTTCCCCTTGATGTCGTGCTCGACGCGCTAGGACCGGTCTTTGCGGACCCCGGCGTGCCCAAGACCGCTCACAACGCCAACTACGACATGATGGTGCTGGAGAACCACGGCGTGATGGTCGAGGGGTTGGAGTTCGACACTATGCTAGCGGCGCACGCCGCCGGACGCAGCTCGGTCGGACTGAAGAATCTCGCACTCGACTTCTTTGGGGAGGAGATGACTCCGATCTCTGACCTGATCGGGAAGGGTCGGAAGCAGATCACGATGGACAGGGTGGAAATCTCTCGCGCAGCGGAATACGCGGCAGCCGACGCCGACTTCACAGAGAGGCTCAGGCGCGACCTTGAAATCGAGCTGAGGGAGAAGTGCCTGGACGACATGCTCAGAGAGTACGAGATGCCGCTGGTGCCGGTGCTGGTGAGGATGCAGCGCGACGGGGTGGCGATAGACGTGGACGCGCTGTACAAGATGTCAGAAGAGCTCGGGACGGAGCTTGACCGCATCCGCAACGACATGTACCTGACCGTAGGGCACGAGTTCAACCTTAACTCGTCGAAACAGCTAGGGGATGTCCTGTTCACCGAGCTCCGGCTGCCCTCGACTAGGCGGACCAAGTCGGGCTTCTCCACCGACGCCGCCTCCCTGGACGGGCTGAAGGCGCGGCTCGATACAGGCACGATCGAGGGCGCAGACCCGCGCGCGTACGACGTGCTCAATGGCATCCTGGAGCACCGGCAGCTATCGAAGATCAAGTCCACGTACGTAGACGCCCTGCCCGGCCTGGTCAACCCGGAGACGGGTCGCATCCATACCAAGTACAACCAGACGGGTTCAGCGACCGGGCGCGTATCGTCGAACGATCCCAACGTGCAGAACATACCGGTGCGTACCGAGCTTGGACGTCGAGTGCGCAAGGCGTTCATCGCGCAGGACGCACCGGAATCGACGCTGCTGGCCGCCGACTACTCGCAGATCGAACTGCGGATACTGGCGCACTTCTCCGAAGACCCGGCGCTGCTCATGGCGTTCCATGAGGGCAAGGACATCCACAACGCGACATCGTCGCTGGTGTACGACGTGCCGATCGACGAAGTGACGGACGATATGCGCCGAATAGCGAAGATCCTGAACTTCGGCGTGCTGTACGGCGTGACGGCGTTCGGCATATCGCAGCAGACCGATCTGACGCCGGAACAAGGCCAGCGCTTCATCAAGGTCTTTTTCGAGCAGTACCCGGGCATCCAGGACTACGTGGACAACACCATCCAGACGTGCAGGACCAACGGATACGTCCAGACGGCGCTCGGAAGACGGCGCTACCTCCCCAATATCACCGCGCCCAATATCCACATGCGCCGCGCGGCTGAGAGGGCCGCGATCAACATGCCGATACAGGGTACGGCGGCGGACATCATCAAGATAGCGATGATCCGCATTATGGAGCGGATGACCGACCTGGGAATGCGCTCGAAGATGATCTTGCAGGTCCACGACGAGCTGATCTTCGAGGCTCAGAGAGACGAGCTTGACGCGCTGTCTGCGGTGGTGATTGAGCTAATGCCCGCGTCGCTCTCGCTGGCCGTGCCCTTGTCGGTCGAGCTAAAGACGGGAGACACCTGGGGCGACCTGGAGTAGCTGAGAGCAGCCAAAGGCTGGTTCCGACAGTTGACCGGAGGCGTCGCGCCTTCGTATGCTGGTAACAGTCGAGCGGGAGTAACTCAGTGGTAGAGTTCCTGCCTTCCAAGCAGGCTGTCGCGGGTTCGAATCCCGTCTCCCGCTCCACCCCGACCCATGCGCTGGAAAGAGGGCGGCAGATCCACCAGTCCGTCCCATTTGAGTTCGCAAGCCCCCGCCCGCACAGGTGTACGGGTCGTGATCGGCGACTACGAATCCGTCCGGCGCAGAGACCGCCGGGATGCTGCTCGCGCTGACGCAGCCCACGACGATGGCGGTGCGGCAAGGCGTCAAATGAGCCAAGCGTCCACCATAAAGACGCACTATGATACAATTCGCCTGAAGCATCCCACTGGCAAAAGACCTTGATTGGTATGTAGAACCTAAGGAGCGGTAGTCATGGAGCAGCGACAACTTGGCGACAGCGGTCTTTTCTCTTCAGCCATAGGCTTTGGCACGTGGGAAATGAGTACCACTATGTACGGGCATATCGACGTCAAAGAGGCAAGCGATGCAGTCAATGCCGCCATCGATCACGGAATCACCCTCTTTGATACTGCCGAGATATACGGGCCATTCCACTCTGAGGTGCTCCTGGCAAAGGCGTTGGGTGATAGAAGAAAAGAGATTGTCTTGGTGAGCAAGGTAGGATTTGAATACGACGAAAACGGAAAATCCGTGGGCCGTAACTCCCAATACGACAACGTTATCGAACGTGCGGAAGGCTGTCTCCGCAGATTAGAGACAGATTTCTTAGATCTGCTGCTTATCCACTGGCCCGATCACAATACGCCATTCGAAGAACCCATGCGAGCGCTGGAAAAGTTGAAGCAGGATGGAAAGATTCGTCATTACGGAGTATCGAACTTTACGCCAGAGATGATGGACGAGTGTGAAGAGTACGGCCACCTGGCGGCGAATCAAGTCGGATATCATATGTTCGACCGCCGAATGGAGTCGGAAGTCCTCCCATACTGTCTAGACAAGAATATCGGATTCATGGCATATGGCACTCTCGGGTTCGGACTGCTCTCCGGGGCGTTTACGGAGGAGACATCATTCGGGAAAGGGGACTGGCGAAGCGGCGGAAACGCGTTCGGACTACCTTTGTTCCGAGAGGAAGAGTTTGCGAAGGAGCTACGGGTCGTCGATCGCTTGAAAGCTATCGCCAAGCGTCATGACAAATCGGTCGCGCAGATGGCCATCGCCTGGACGCTGGGGAATCCCGCGGTCTCTGTCGGACTGGTTGGTGTGCGGAATGAGTGGGAGCTGAAGGAAAACGTTGCCGCCGCGGACTGGAAGCTCAGCGCCGACGTGCGCGAAAAGATCGACGCGATTTTCGCAGAGGAAAGCGTGCCCACGCACGTCACCACAGACCAGGCGATCTAGGCGGCGTCCAAGCCGGCGCTAGTGGCCAATGGCCTGACACGCTGAAGCCGCGACCGCCTACCCCGGTTCGTCACGATGATGACGGGCAGCCCGGAATCCCGCAGTGTCGTCCCCTGCATGCCTCCGCTGCCCTCGTAAAGCTCCACCTGCTGACGCACCCAATCGGCGGTTTACGGTATGTACTCGGCCATAGTTCGCTCTGCCTACTAATAGCCTGCTGTCTGTCGCCTCATCATAAGCGGAATCGCTTCTATCATCTACCGCTTGATTTGGGTGGATGGTGCCCTTGACCGTAACACTAGCGCATCGCCCACACGTCCAGGGCAAACAGGACCATGGGCATCATCAGGTTGAATCGGCTCTTGCTCAAAGGTACACTGTCGCAAAGGGCCTGGCTGCTTCGTGAAGCTTGGCCCGAAACATTGTCAAAACTGAATATGGGCTGTGGCACCGATACCTGAGACGCTGAGTACCTATCCTTGTCAGCACACAACGGGAGGTCCGCCATCAAGCGCGTCGGATTCCTGCTGAAAGTCAAGCAGGACAGGCTCGAAGAGTACAAGCTGCACCACGAGAACGTGTGGCCTGAGATGTTTGACGCCCTGCGACGCAACGGGTGGCGCAACTATTCGCTGTTTGCCCGCAAGGACGGCCTGCTGTTCGGATATTTCGAGGCTGAGGACGACTTCGCCGCATCCTTGGAGGGCATGTCGAAAGAGGAGGCGAACCTGCGCTGGCAGGAGTTCATGGCCGCTTATTTCGAGATACCAGAGGGCGCGCGCCCAGACCAGATGATGCTCGAGCTGGAAGAAGTCTTTCACACCGACTGATCGACCACTGGGCAACAGCATCGAGGAGCGGCCCACAAGTGCCCGGTGGCCCAATGACGGATGATTCCAGAGTCGTCTGCGAGACGCCGACGCCCGGCAAGCAGCCGACCCGCATCCTCAAGTGGAAGTACGACCTCACTCGGGAGGCAGTCCTGAACGTCGTATCACGCAGCGAGGACGGCGTCGAGTTCCGGGGACTGCGAGACCCGTCGCCGCCGAGCTTTCCAAGGAACAGCTCTCAAAACTCGGCTCCGTATCCTGGTACACCACCACCGTGAAGCTGGACATGGAGGTCAAAGGCGAGATCGAGAGGGTTCCCGGCTCCGTACCGCAGCGACTTCGCAGAATGGTCTGACCGGCAGGGATCAATTCCGAAAGACCTCAATAGTCTAAGGCGAGAACATCGGCCGGATGACTTCCAGAATGTTGCTTCCCGAGTCAAGGCTTCGTCGGCCGTGGGCTTGCCTATTCGCCCCACACTTGTCTGAACAGCCGCAGCCAGTTTCCGCCGAGTACCTTGGCGATGTCTTCGGGTCTGTATCCACGGCTCTGCAACTCGGCAGCGACGTTCGACAGGCTGTCGGGCGTCTCCATTCCGGCGGGATGCAGCAGATTCTCCGGGTAAGCATCCGAGACGTCCATCGGCTTGGTCCCCTGCTGGGAAAATATCCAGTCGAAGAACGACTTGGGCTGACTCTGTGTATAGTCGGTCCCGATGCCGACGTGGTCAATTCCTACGCGCTCTACCAGGTCGTCGATAGCGTCGACGTAGTCCCGAATCGTCGACTCGAATCCGTTGCGGAGGAACGGCGGAAACGCGTTGGCGCCGATCACTCCACCGCGCTCGGTGATCAGTCGCAGGGCATCGTCGGTCTTGTTCCTGGGATGATCGAAGAACGCGCGAGCGTTGGCGTGGGTGCAGGCTACGGGCTTATCGGACAGCTCAGCTGCGTCGAGCGTTGTCTGATCGCCTACGTGCGACAGGTCGATCAGTATGCCAAGCCGGTCTATCTCCCTGACCGCGTCCTGTCCGAACCTGCTCAACCCATCATCGGTGCGCTCGTAGCAGCCGTTGCCGATTAGGTTACGCTCGTTGTACGTGATCTGAACGATCCTCACTCCGAGAGTGTGGAACAGCGCAAGCCGGTTGAGGTCGTTTTCGATCGGCGACGCGTTCTGCCAGCCGAGCACCACGCCGACCTTTCCCTCTTCCTTGGCACGCAGTATGTCGCTAGTCGTCCGTGCCTGAGTCACCGTGTCCTGGTAAACCTCGAACCTGTGAACCCACACCGCGAGGTTGTCCATAGTCTCGCGGAAGTTCTCCCAGATCGCTATGGTCGCGTTGATCCCCGTCACCCTGCCTTTGTGGAGGCTCTCGTACACGTCGGGACTGTCCCAGTTGCTGACGTTCAGCCCGTCGAACACGACAGACTGCGCGTAGAGATCGGAGTGGGAGGTATGTATGGGCATATGGTTTTTCCGCAGGTCTGGACTCACACCAGTTTACGTGGAAACGACCTCACAGATGCCTTGCTGCCGGAAGCTACTGAAGTTTGCTCCCGGATATGGCGGCGCTGAACCAGAAACTGTCGCCGTCTGGCGGGGCGACGGCGACGTACTCCACGTCTTGGAACCCGGCATGACGAACCTTCTCCAAGTACTCGTGCACTGGCAGGGAGCCTGACACACACCCGGTGAGCAAGACCATGTTCTCTTTCTCTTCGGTCGTCGCGGGGCGGGTCAGGACGATATCGGTTACCACCAGCCTTCCGCCGGGGCTGAGTACCCTGAACGCCTCGGCGAACACCGCGTCCTTGTCCGGCGCCAGGTTGATCACGCAGTTGGACATGACGAGGTCAACGCTGGAATCGTCGACGGGAAGCGTTTCGATGTCACCGAGTCGGAATGACACGTTCTCCAAGCCCAACTTTGCCGCGTTTTCCCCTGCTCGTTCGATCATGGTCGGGGTGAAGTCGACGCCAATGACCGCGCCATTCAGACCCACCTCCTGGGCCGCCAGAAAACAGTCCATCCCTGCCCCACTTCCCAGGTCCAGCACCCTATCGCCGGCGCGGAGGCTGGCCAGCGCCACCGGGTTGCCGCATCCGAAGCTCACTACGCCCTCCGGCATCAATTCCATCTCAGTCGCTGAGTAGATGGGGCTCGAACAGGACGGTTCGCAGCACCCGTCGGACGCTTCCAGCCTCTCGGCGTAGCTGGTGGAGATGTAGGTTTTCAACTCTTGGGTGGTCATGTGTCCGCGCCTCCGTTCTCTGCTACCTTCTATGTTATACCATCTCAGACCAAGAGGCCCTGTATTGCGGGGGGGGCGTTTGCTCCAGGGTGATGACCAATGCGACAGCGTTAGCGCAAAGGTCACTGCAACCCCTAAGCAAACGGCACTCAGCAGACCGTCCAAGAGAGACTCGCTGCCGTACTGACGTCGAGCAACTTCGCCCTACCCGGCGATGTCCACCAGGACTTCTATAACCTGGTTCGAGCCAGTGGTTGGCGTCAGGCACTTGCCCACCACAACGGCCCGGTCCTCCGGGGATATGTCGTGCCTGTGGGCAGGGTGATCTTCCACCACCACGGCGGCAGTGGAAGATGCTCCCGGAGGCCCCTGAGGGCTTGGCGGTATTGCTCATATCTCCTTTGGTCTATCTGTCTCGTCAGCCTCCGAACGTCCAGTCTGCAATCCAGCGGGTCTGGCGGTTGCCGTAGCTGCTTGTCCTCTCCTGCTCCTTCTCGAAACCCTCCTCCTCGTTCCCACGTTTGCGACCGGTGCTTCTCCACAACCCCCAGGTCTCTGGTTCGGGGTCGGCTACCCAGCGGGGTCTGGCGGTTACCGTAGCTGCTGGTACGAGACTCCTCAGCCTCTCGATTCTGGGCACTGCCTCGGGTCCGACCAGTACGAGACCAGCTTCCCCATGTCTCGGGCGCAGGGTCTGAAACCCAGCGAGTCCGGCGGTTGCCGCGGTTGCTCGTCCTCACCTGCTCCTTCTCTCGGCTCTGGCCGCTGCCGCGCCTCTTCCCCGTGTCTCTCCACGATCCCCAGATCTCCGGCTCCCGAACCGTGACCGTCACCGTGTCAGAGTCGCTCGCTCCGTGCAGGTCGGTCACCGTCAGCTTGAACGTCAGCGTCGTCGGGCTCAGCAGCGCCGTGAAGCTCGGGCTGGCGACCGACGTACTGCTCAGGGCGACGCTGGGCCCTGCCGGCTGCTCCCACGAGTGTCTCAGGTTGTCGCCCTCAGGGTCGCTGCTCCCTGAACCATCCAGGGTCACCATAACCCCGGTATTCACCGTCTGGTTTGAGCCAGCATTGGCTGTTGGAGCGCGGTTCACCACGATGTCCACAGTGTCGATGCTGGAGACGGTGCCGTCTGAGACGGTCAGCTAGAACGTCAAAGCAGCCGGACTGGACGGAGCCGTGAAGGTAGGGCTGACAGCCGTCGGATCGCTCAGGTCGATCCGGCCGCCACCGACGCCGGGCGCCTGCTCCCAGCGGTAGGTCAAGGTGTCCTCTTCGGGATCGGTGCTGCCCGAACCATCCAGGGTTACGGTAGCACCGGGATTCACCGTCTGGTTAGGGCCTGCATTGGCCACTGGTGGGCGGTTGCCAAAGGTGATGCCCAGCTCCCGCTCGGCAGCCAACGCGGGGAACGCCCACGCTACTTGGCTATTCAAGAGGTTGATGCCGAACAGGATGCCAACCATCTTATACACACCTTCTCGAACTTTGTACAAGCACGGCGAGCCTGAATCGCCCCCCACCAAGGGGCGGCTGCTGCGCATCTTTATCAGTCCGGCGAAATCCACTCCACCAAACTCTCCTTCCCCATTGATATCAATGACGGTTGCTGTTTTTTCTCCGGTGGATGCACCCAGCATCGTGAGTTCCATGTTTTCCATCGGCTCCATCACACCGGCGATGATCTTCCTGTCGCTGTGGTTGGTGGCATCGTGCAGGATGAATTCAGCCGTAACGTCATCTTCAAGCTCGCACATGGCAACGTCAACGTAGTTATCCTGTGTAAAGGACAGGGGCTCCCAAACGAGGTTGCTGCCCACCCCTGTCTGGTGGGTTGCGTAGACCCTGGTACATCTCTTGATTTCCAGAGGGATTGCGATAGTTGCCGTCATCGTTGCCCGCCATTACATGCAGGTTGGTCACCAGCATCTTCTTGCCATCCGAGTTGCGGGTTGCCAGACCGGTCAGCGTTCCTGCTCCAACGGAGCGGACGCTGGGCGTACCTGTCCCGCTCTTTATCTGTACTCCACTCAGGAGCGGCCGGTGTCTGTCTCTAATTCCGCTCACTGGCTTCCTCCTCATCTGTGTCTTCGAAGGGCTCGGACAACAGTCCCCTTGGCCCCTCTTCTATAATCTGCACGGGGACATCCTCCAGGCAGTCCGGTATCCTGTCCTCAGCAGGCAACGCGCCCTGGTCCACCTTCTTGATAACATAGATGATGATGCCCCTTGTTTCGGTCCTCTCTCCGTTCTCGTCCCTGAGATCGCTTGGGCCGTTCCCTTGGTAGTTGGGCTGGCGCCGGAACAGGGATCTATACTTGTCCCGCACCTCGAGGATGCGCTCTTCTGTGATTTCAGGTGTCGCAGTCATGGTTTCCCCCTCTGCTGATGAATTGGTTTCGCATAAGGTTGATGGGTCTTTGAACGCGCCGTTCCCGCAGGCTGCTGCCAGCCACAGGATGGCAGCGAAGCAGATGATGACAGCCAGAAGCCTGAGTTGCGGTTTATTTGTATGCACGATTACATCCCTTCTATTGGCTCAGCCTTCGGAAGCGTCGTCAGCGCGTCATATCGGAGTCGCCGGCAGTGGCTGTGGCCTCATGTGTCATCTGATTATCTATGTTCCGCTGCTCCACCACGCTGGCGTGTCCATCCATCAGACGCTACTCTTTCCATTGGTTAGGCCAATATAACCATATGCCCAGTAATGTGTCAAGGGGTTATATGGTATAGTGCTGATGGTTAGTGTAAAGAGAGAAGCCAACGGGATTTATCAGTGCCTGCGCGTGAGTACAAATGGCGAGAGCTTGGGGGCCGGCTCAAAGCTGCGCGCGGGCGCACCGCTTTGACTCAGCAGAACGTAGCGTCTCGGCTCGGTGTTCAAACTCAGACCGTATGGTACTGGGAATCCGGGCGTTCCAGGCCTGATCATGACCGGCTGCCCCTGCTGGCCGAGCTGTACGGGGTAACCACGGACTGGCTGCTCGGTGGCGCCGTTGCGTCCAGGTCAGAAGACGACATCGACATCGCCGACCCCGAGATCAGCCTGTTCTTCCGCGGCGAGTGGGAAACGTTCACGGAGGAGGAGCAGGCGTTCATCAGGGGC
>JAKZVY010000032.1:0-4910 GCA_047515825.1 Dehalococcoidia bacterium | reverse complement strand
GGGCGGCACCGCGCACTATCCTGCTCATGATGCGCTTCCCAGTTGCGACCGCGCTTATCGCCGGAATCGGACTGTACGCCGCAGACATCACCCGCCCGGTTGCCCTCGTCGCCTTCATGACCTGCGTTCTGGTGACGGCCGGCATACTGCAGGAGTGGGTTAGGGGGACCGTGGCCCGTCACAGACGCGGTGAAGCGTATCCCGCCGCTTTCGCAAGACTGCTTCTGGCGAACCGTCCAAGATACGGCGGATATGTCGTGCATCTCGCAATAATCATGCTTGCGGCCGGTGCGATAGGCTCTTCCTTCTACTCGGTGCAGCGCAACTTCGTCATGAGTGTGGGCGATACTCGAACACTGGGCGAGTACACCTTCACCTACACTGGCATAGAGCACGCATCCTTCCCGGACAGGGAGGAGTCCTATGCACGCTTCGAGGTCTATGCGGGAGAAGATTACCTCGGCGTGATGGGGCCGTTCAGGGCAGAGTACCCGTCCTTCCGGATAGCGTCCACAGTCGGCGCGGTCCACAGCACGCCCATAGAGGACTTTTACATAGTCCCGTCCGAGTTCAATGATGGGGGCCAGGCGGTGTTCCGGGTGCTGATCAATCCGATGGTATGGTGGATGTGGGCCTCCGGGCCAATATTGATGTTTGGAACACTGCTTGCGCTTTCCCCCAGACGCAGCCGGGCTACAGCGCGGGCGGCGCTGCCGGTCAATGTGCAGACCGTCCGAGCTTAGGTTGCTAGATCAGGAAATGCCGGTTGGGCTCCGGGATCGTGTGAAACATCGGCTCGGGAGGGACGCCGGACGCCCTCAGACCTATACTGGGCGACCATGGATTCCTCAATCCGGTGATGGCCGCGGGCGCGATGGCGTTCAGCTCCGTATCGGTTATTATGAACTCGTTGAGATTGAAGCGATTCAGGCCCTGATGTTACCGGCGAACATGCGAAGAGGTGATGGCTAGGAGTATTCCATGAGGCTGCCACTATTCAACAGGAGCGGAAGCTCGAGGGCAACGGACCCGGTGTGCGACATGCAGGTGGACGTCAGGAAGCCGCCGGGCGGGACGCACGAGCATGATGGCGAGACCTACTACTTCTGCGGATCCGGATGCAGGATCGCCTTCAGCAGGGAACCCGAAGCGTACCTGTCCGGGGAGAAGAAGGTAAGCATGTAATCCCACCTGAGCCGCAGAGAGGGAATCCCAATGCCCCTAAGAGCAAACTCAGCAGCCAGGCTCTTTATCTACAATCTAGTACCCGCGCTCATCCTGTTTATCCTCATCGGGTGCGGCGAAGCCAGCGCTCCAGACTACGAGGATACGGAGTCGAACGGCGCAAGAGAAGCACAGGCTGGCGCACTCGCCATGTCCGGCACGGCCCGCGAGGGAGAGGATCTCTTCAATACGAACTGCTCTCGCTGTCACGGACTGGGCGCCGCGGGCACAGAACAGGGTCCCCCTTTACTCCACAGAACCTACGCCCCGGGGCATCACCCGGACCTGAGCTTCCACAACGCGGTCAGAAACGGAGTGTGGCAGCACCACTGGTCGTTCGGAGAGATGCCGCCTCTCGGCGGCGTCGGCCCGGATGAGGTGGACAAGGTCATCTGCTATGTCCGGGAGATTCAGAGGGCGAACGGCATCTTCGAGCGCGACGAGCCGTGGACTACCTGCTGAGCCAGGGTTACATCGAGTCCCAGACACTCTCGCAGCGCAGGCCCGACAGGGGCGGCTTGAAGGCTGTTAACTGCCTTCGTAGCGCCATCGCCCTCCTGGCGCTGGGGCGGTCCTGCTCACCGCCTGCTCGACTTCAGGGAGCGACGGCAGTGTTACTGACGGCGATTCAGCGGAGCACACCATATCGGGGGCAGAGATCTGTTCGCCTCGGACTGCGCAGTCTGCCACGGCGCTAACGGCGAGGGGCAGCCCACCTGGAGGTCGCGGAATGACGACGGCACCCTTCACCCTCCGCCACGTAACGGCGACGGTCACACCTGGCACCATGCGGACGGCCTCCTGTACCGGAAAATCAGCGAGGGAGGCGGGTTCTTGGAGGACCCACGCTATCCGGGCTTCAAGAGCGATATGCCCTCGTTCGGGGACCGCCTCGGCCACGATGAGACAGTTGAGGTGATCACCTACGTCAAGAGCCTCTGGGGAGACAAGACCGTTGGGGAACTGTCCATCCGCGAGTCGCAGGCGCAGGTCAGCGAGCAGGACCCGTTTCCCACTGAGGGAGGTTGACCAAAGAGGTGGGCAGCTACAGGAAGGCACTATGGACAGCGGCTCTGGGCACGATGGTCGTTGGGCTGTTTGTCCTGCTGGCCCTTGGACTCGCAAGCAGGAGTCCGGCGACCAGCCGTAGCGGGGAGACCCGGGTGGGCAAACCGGCGCCGGCCTTCTCCATGGCCCTGCTGGATGGCGGGGAGTTCGTCCTTGAGGAACACCTCGGTCGTCCGTTGATCATGAACTTCTGGGCCTCATGGTGCCCGCCCTGCCGGACCGAGTCCCCTGGATTTGAGAGGGTGTGGCGCAGGTACCGAGACCAGGGGGTCCTGTTCGTGGGGGTCAACATACAGGACACTGAGCGGGATGCGGCCGACTATGTCACGGAGTTCGATCTCACCTTCCCGAACGGCCGGGACCCCGACGGCAAGGTTACGGTGGAGTACGGAGTGATCGGGCTGCCGGTGACTTTCTTCATCGGGACGGATGGCGCAGTCGAAGGCAGGTGGGTCGGCGCACTCGAGGAGGAGAGACTGGAGGCATGGACCCGGGCACTCATAGCAGGTTCGCCGCCAGAGGATACAAACGAAGAGGGGGCTTCCGACGGTTTCTTCAAATTCAGGTAACAGGCAGCAGGGAGCGGCGGGTCGCTACGGGCAGGGTATGAAGGTGTCCTCTGGCAGTCTTACTGACTCCCACCGGTTTGCAGGCAACCGCAGGGCGATGGTCGTGAATGAGCCCTGGCACGCAGGTCACCAGCGTTGTGATTGAATCCCCTCTGATACAGCGACAGATCGTCCCGGCACGGCTCCTCTGTCCTGCCGATCTGATAGAGGAACTCCTCCCCCCTTCGTTCATGAGAGTGACATAGACGGGGGCGCCGTCTTTCAGGAGGTCGGGATCTCGGGCGGCCTCCCGAAGACGTTCCCCTCCCCCTGAATGGGACTTTCGAGATGCCCGAACAGCCAGCTGTTGCCCATCTCGCCCGGATTGGAGGTCTGCTGTATTCTGCCGACCACGTGCCTCAGCGTCTCATATTCCTTGCTGTCGCCGAGGTCCAGGATCTCCAGGTTCTTTACGCGGGAATCGACGCTACCGCAGGCTAGCGCGGATCCTGTCGGCCTGCTCGCTTGACTGGCGGAGAGCCAGGCGTGCCTGGAGAATTAACCGCGCCTGTGGGAATGCGTTCCTCGGTCCGCTCGGGATGGTTGACGCCGGCGAGGGCCCGGCGGCCCTCGCGGACGTGCGCACCGCAGCACAGGAGTCTGTCCGAGTAACACCGTTTGCGAGGTGTTGCGGGTATGATATGGGGAGCATAGCGTGTGGGGAGTCGCCGATGAGCAAGACCTGCCGTCCGTATGATCCAGACCAGCAGTTGCTGTTGCCAGCGGCGTTGCAGGAGTGGTCGCCAGATGACCATCTGGCCTACTTCATGTCTGACGTGGTGGACCAGTTGGATCTGTCTGAGATCACGGCTCGGTACGACCGGGAAAGTAGAGGCGGACCGCCCTACCATCCGCGGATGATGGTCAAGGTGCTGCTCTACGGTTACTGCGTCGGGGTGGCGTCCTCACGGCGGATTGCCCAGCGTCTCCACGAGGACATAGCGTTCCGGGTGTTGGCTGCGAACAACACACCGGACTTCCGCACGATTAGCGACTTCCGCAAGGACAACCTGGCCACGTTGTCGGGGTTGTTTCTGCAGGTGTTGGTGCTGTGCCGGCGATCGGGGCTGATGAAGCTGGGTCATGTGGCGCTGGACGGCACCAGGGTCAGGGCTAACGCATCGAAGCACAGGGCGATGAGTTACAGACGGATGAAAGAGAAGGAAGCGCAGTTGGCGGCGGAGGTTGAGGAGTTGTTGAGTCGGGCCGAGGAGGTGGATGACGAGGAGGACCGCAGGTACGGTCAGGACCGTCGTGGGGATGAGTTACCTCAGGAGTTGGCCTTTCGGGAAGGACGGTTGGAGAAGATACGTGAGGCGATGTCGTCCTTGGAAAGGGAGGCGCGGGCGTCAGCAGAGCGTGCAGAGGCGGAGGGGAAAGAGCCTTCGAGTGTGCCGGAGGAGAGGTCCCAGCGCAACTTCACCGATGCCGAGTCACGGATCATGCCCGCTCCAGGAGGTCGGGACTTTGTGCAGGCGTACAACTGTCAGGCGGTGGTGGACAGCGCCAACCAGGTGATTGTGGTGGCCCGTGCCACCAATGTGACCTCTGACAAGCAGCAGGCCGTGACCATGATGGAGGAGATCATCGACAATGTCGGCGCAGTCCCGAGGGAAGTATCCGCCGACGCCGGCTACCACTCGGCAAAGGCAGTTGATGAGATACATGCGCTGGGAGTGGACCCGTTCATTGCACCGGATAAGACCCGCCACGGCAGGGTACCGCCCCCGGCTCCTCGCGGTCGCATACCCAGTCGGCTGTCTGCCAGAGATCGGATGCGATGGAAGCTGCAGACCAGGCGTGGTCGGCAACGATACGCCCTTCGAATGCAAACGGTTGAGCCGGTATTCGGTCAGATCAAACAGGGCAGGGGCTTCCGACAGTTCCTGCTGCGGGGACTGGAGAAGGTGAACGGAGAGTGGTCGCTGATCTGCACCGGTCACAACCTGTTGAAGCTGTTCCGCTCTGAGGCCGATCTGTCCAGCGAAGCACGGGTCAACAGGTCTGTCC
>JAKZVY010000031.1:0-2900 GCA_047515825.1 Dehalococcoidia bacterium | reverse complement strand
GCCGAAAAGGGGGGCAGTTAGAGCAGACACGGGGCAGTTAGAGCAGACATAGAGCAGACATAGAGCAGACATAGAGCAGGAAAAGAGCAGGCTCAAAGTCAAAAGTACCCTGATTGTTCAAAGCTGGCTCAGCTTTGGGGTAGTGCAGAAAGTGCAGAAAGTGCAGGCAAAATAAAGTTTGCCGACGCTCCATTCTCGGGAACGATACTCTATCCCCATGAGCTTTCGACGCTCCACCAATCTGAGGACGCTTCAATTTGAGTAGCCCCAAAACAGCCCTGATCGGCATCGACGTCGGCACCACGGCGGTGAAGGCCGTCGCCGTGGATGAAACGGGCTGTCTCCTGGCCGAGGCCGACGTCGAACAGCCGACCTCCGTGCCCCGCCCAGGCTGGTCGGAGCAGCGCCCGGAGATGTGGTGGCGCTCCACGAAGGACGCCGTATCGACCGTCATGGCCGCCGTCCGCCGACTTCCGGCCACTGTGGAGGTCCGGGCCATTGGACTCTCGGGCCAGATGCACAGCTCGGTCTTTCTCGACAGCTCCGGGGAGGTGGTCCGGCTCGCGCTTCTCTGGAACGACGTCCGAACCACAGAGCAGTGTCGCCAGATGACCGCCGCCCTCGGCCTGAACGGACTCCGACGCACTGTGGGCAACCTCGCCCTAGAAGGGTTTACAGCCCCCAAGCTGCTGTGGCTCCGTGATAACGAGCCTGCCAGCTACGACCGGCTCCGCACGCTCCTCCTCGCCAAGGACTACATCCGATACAGGCTCACAGGAGAGATCGCTACTGAGCCGTCGGACGCGGAGGGTACGCTGCTCTTCGACGTGCGCCGCCTCTGCTGGTCCGACGATGTCTTGTCTGCGCTTGGGATAACGCCCGACCTTCTGCCAACAGTCGTAGGCTCAACTGACGTATCTGGCGCGGTCGTCCCAGGTGTTGCCCGCGAGCTTGGCCTTCCTCCATCGACGCCTGTGATTGGGGGTGGTGCGGATAACGCCGCGGGCGCTGTCGGCAGTGGAGTCGTCGTTCCCGGAAGGGTGCAGTCGAGCATCGGCACATCCGGCGCTCTTGTCACACCTGTACGATGTCCGCGGATCGACCGGCGGATGCGCCTGCACACCTTCTGCCACTCCGTTCCGGACCTGTGGTACCTGATGGGCGTCGTCCTCTCCGCCGGGAACTCTCTCCGGTGGCTCAGGGACATCCTCACCGAAGGCGGCGAGGTATCCTACGACCTGCTCACGAATGAGGCCGCTGCTGTGACTCCTGGTAGCGACGGCCTGCTGTTCCTGCCATACCTGACCGGCGAGCGCACGCCGCACAACGACTCCAACGCCAGGGGCGTCTTCTTCGGGCTGCACTTGGGCCACACACGAGCACACCTGGTGCGTGCCGTCATGGAGGGGGTCACATTCGCCCTCCGCGACTCGCTGGAGCTTATGCGACCGATGGTAGAGACGATTCCGCAGGTACGGGCCATCGGCGGCGGCGCTCGAAGTCCCCTGTGGCGCCAGATGCAGGCCGACATATTCGGGACTCCCGTACTGTCTCTGGGAGACGCCGGCGGCCCGGCCTACGGCGCGGCAATTATGGCCGCGGTCGGCGCCGGTGTGTTCGACTCGATTGAGGAGGCGGCAGACCGCTGGGTATCGGTTACGGAGACGACGGAGCCTAAAGTGCGCAGCGCCTCACTGTACGATGAGCTGTACGAGCGTTACCGGGCGCTATATCCGAGCCTGAAGGCACGCTTCGCCCACGCCGAACAGCCGTTGGGTGTGGGGTAATACTACATCTACTTGACTACAACAAGTAGTGACCACCCATAGGCAGTTCTATGTGCGTTTAAAGCCACAAATTCAAGCCTGACTGTTATTGTCAGAACAATCTGGATACGGTTGTAGGGTATAATACCCGCACTCAAACATCGAAAGAGGTTGGACTAAATGCGGACCGGCATCGACTTGCTCGCCGACGAAGAGATGCTATTCGAAGATGAACAGATCGTCGTCACGACCCAGCGCCTGATCGGAAACTTCGAGACTGCCGATGAGGGCGATTTCGACGAGGCCGGGCTGAGAGACGTCGCAGCGCCCAGAAAATTCAACGGCGGCTACCACAGCAAACGGTCGATCGCGTTGAGGCTGCTGGCTGTCGGCATCGTGACGGTGCTCGCGGGAGCGTGGACGGAAAGCAATCTCGACCTGGGCGACATCATCGACGCGCTGATCTTTGTCGCTGGGACGGTCGCCGCGATGGTGGGGCTGTACATGATGGTGAACAGCCTGTTTCGCAGATCTCCGAATACCACCGTCATATTCCAGGTGTTCGGCGGCCCGCACGTTATCGCGTCCTATCCCGAATGGGACAACCCGCAGGCGGAGGAGCTGGTCCGCCAGTTCGCCAGGGCCAAGCGCCGATCCAGTCTTTAGCCTGATACCATTTCGTTGAGAGTACGCCGTGAATTGGCAAACCGTAGGGGCGGGTTTGAAACCATCTGCTCCAACTAATTGGTATAAGAACCGTCCTTCCCTTTGAGTAGTCCTCCTTTTGATAGTACAAAGATAAGACTACTTCAAAGAGGAGACAGAGCCAATGTCCATCAGGTCCGAAGACGATACAGACACCGTTGGGAATATAGACAAGTTCCTCCAGCAGTGTTTGGAGGGCATGGAGTCAGACCACAGTCGCAAGGGCCCTGGTAGGCCGCGTGTCCTGCCCGCGATGGCTCTGTGGGCGGGACTGCTGGTCTGTGTCTTGAGAGGCTTTGGCAGCCAACTGGCAGTGTGGCGTCTTGTCTCCGAACGCGGTCTGTGGTTCTTCCCCCGATTTCCGGTTACAGACCAAGCGGTTTACAAGCGGCTCCATACTGCCGGGACTAAGCCGCTGGAGAGGCTCTT
>JAKZVY010000030.1:0-5768 GCA_047515825.1 Dehalococcoidia bacterium | reverse complement strand
TGCTTACGAAGAGGCAGTATCGGCGGCAAGACGTTAGGTCTGGTCCCTGGTTGTGGTGGTAAGAGCAACGAGTGTTATCGCCAAAAGCAAGTCAGGCAAAGCTAAATATGATTTCCCATATCTCCACCAGGCTTCGCCTTTTGCCCCCATCAGTGTGCATCGCTCGTTCTGTGGGCGAACTCCCACGCCGTACGTGGGCACGGTTGTGTCCATATACTGAGGCCCGAGTCTGCATGGGCGGGAGAGAGTCATGACGGTGCGGAAGGCGGTTGTGCCGGTGGCGGGTTTTGGGACCCGGTTTCTGCCGGTGACGCGGGCGGTCCCGAAGAACCTCTTGCCGGTGTTTGATCGCCCTTCGATACACTTTTGTGTGGAGGAGGCCGCGGCGGCCGGGATTGAGGAGATCATATTTGTCGTATCAGACAACCAGGAAGCGATACCGCGCTACTTCGAGGAGTGGCCCGCGCTGGAGGGTGCGCTCGAAGGCAGGGGAAACTCCGAGATGCTGGAGCAGATGCGGCGCATCTCGGGTCTCGCCAGGATTAACTGTGTGACCCAATCGGAGCAGAAGGGGCTTGGACACGCCGTGCTGATGGCGCGGGACGCGGTGGGAGACGAGCCGTTCGCGGTGTTCCTGCCTGACGATGTTATCTGGGCGGACAGGCCGACGATCGGCGGGATGATCCGTGTTTATGAAGAGACGGGCTGCTGCGTGATCGCCGTGAAGGAGGTGCCGGACGAAGCGGTGCCGAACCTGGGGATTGTCGACGTCGGGTCCAGGGACGAAACGACTTCGAGAATCTTCGGGATGGTCGAAAAGCCCAGGCTCGAAGACGCTCCATCGAACCTGGCGATCATCGGGCGATACGTCCTGGGACCAGAGGTATTCGACACGCTCGAACGGGTGCGGCCCGGCGCCCTGGGCGAGATACAGCTTACCGACGCGATCGTCGCTCATATCGAGGCTCCCGGAGTGCGGGGCTACCATTTCAGCGGCGGACACTACGACGTCGGGACGCCGTTGGGGATGCTGAAGGCGTCAGTCGCAGCGGCGCTTAGGAGAGAGGACATCGAGTCCGACCTGCGGTCTTGGCTGCTGGATGCCCTCGCTCCGTGAATCTTTCTGATTTGCCTAATGGGACGCTACGACTGCGTGCCGTGGGGGTGTTCTAAGGTACGCTCGCCGAACCGGCCTGCTTCGGTTGGTCCGATGGGTGATCGTTCTTGCCTTGGACCCTGCACAACGTGAGTTCCGATGATCTTGTCGTGCAACGTCTGCTTGTTTCGGTCCCACAGCGGCCAGAGCAGATCGAGCAGTATCGCGATGTAGAGCGTCACGCCACCGAGAATGCCGAATAGAAGACCTTTGATGAAGAACTCCCTCACGAACATCAGACCCCATCCTGCAGGCTGGCCGCCGTCGCGTATCACCCAGAGTTTCATTATCAGCTTGCCGGGGGTCTGGCTTCTGCGGAGCAGCATCACCCACCAGACCAGGTATGCCAGCCAGATGACGATGAGTGGGATGATAGCTATCCAGAAGTTGTTGAAGCTTAGTGCGAATACAATGCCAAGAACTATCACGACTATGGACAGGCCCCAGGTAATGACCATGTCCAGGATGTATGCGGCGGCACGAGTGCCATAGTCTGCCGATTTTACTCCTTCGGGAGCGCCCCACATCTGCCGACAGGTGTCGCAGAAGAGGTTGCCGAGGACCAGTTGGCCGCCGCATGTTTGACATGCCACGTCTTGATTCGAGTGTGTGGACATCGCAGCTCCCTTCGCGCTTGAAGACGGACTAGAAGATGCTGTCTAGGTCGAGCGTGAAGCCGCTCAGCGTGGGTGAGGTCAACGTCTGTCCTTCGCCGTAGATGCCGACAAGGTCGAAGCCTCGCTCGGCCAACAGCAGGACGGTCACGTTCTTGGCGGCGGGGTCGACGAGCCAGTACTCCCTGACGCCGTGGCGCTCGTAGAGAGCACGCTTGAATGTCCGATCTCGACCTGCGGTGGAAGGTGACAGTATCTCGACGACGAGATCCGGCGCGCCTTTGATGTCATCCGGAGTGACGATATGCGCTCGTTCATTGGATACGAATATCAAGTCCGGCTGCACGACGTCCGCGTTAGAAAACATGACGTCGAACGGGGAGAAGAACACCTCTCCCAGACCTCTCGTCTCTACAAAATCGGCTAGTGGCCTGCCAAATTTCCAGACAAGCCTTTGGTGCTGAGTCTTAGGCGATGGGGACACGACCAACTCTCCGTCCAGAAGCTCATAGCGCTTGTCATCAGGCGCGTTTCGATAGTCTTCGTAGGTGAACTTTAAACTTGTGACCATGCATGCTCTCCCCGATTGCTCTCTCCGAGGATAATCCTACTGTGCGGAAAGGCTTTCGTCCAGAACTTCGAGGAGGTCCCTGGCCTGTGCCATGCCTCCACCTTCGACGGAGCCGATGCCCTCTTCGAACATCTGGAGGCAGAAGGGGCAGGATACGCCGACGGTTGTCGCGCCGGTTTCGAGGAACTGTTGGGTCCGGACGTGGTTGATTCGGGGACCTTTCGACTCCTCGATCCACATGTGCCCGCCGCCCGCTCCGCAGCAGAAGCCGCGCTCGCGACAGCGCTCCATCTCGACGAGCTTGACGCCGGGGATAGAGTTGGCGATCTCTCTGGGGGCGTCGTAGATGTCGTTGTGCCTTCCGAGATAGCAAGAGTCGTGGTATGCCATAGTGGTGTCGATCCGGGCGACGGGACGGATGCGGCCGTCGCGGATCAGGTCGTTGACGAACTCGGTGTAGTGGACGACATCGTAGTCGCCGCCGAGATGAGGGTACTCGTTCTTGATTGTGTTGAAGCAGTGCGGGCAGATGGTGACGATCTTCTTGACGTTGTAGGTGTTCATGGTCTCGATGTTCTGCTGGGCGAGTATCTGGTACAGGTACTCGTTGCCCATGCGACGTGCGGGGTCGCCGGTGCAGGTCTCCTCGTCGCCGAGAATGGCGAAGTCCACTCCCGCGCGTTTGAGTACGGAGGCCATCGAGCGCGCGACGCTCTGGCTGCGCTGCTCGAGGGCAGCGGTGCATCCGACCCAGAACAGTATCTCGGCATCGGGGCGCTCCGCGAGGGTGGGGACGTCGAGGCCGTCTGCCCAGTCGGTGCGGGCGTAGGTGGTGCCGCGCCAGGGGTGGCCCCGCTGCTCCATGCTGACCAGTGCGTTCATGGCGGTGTCTGGCATGGACGCCTGCTCCATGACCATGAATCGGCGCATGTCCACAATCGAGTCGACGTGCTCGACGCCCACAGGACACTCCTGGATGCACGCGCCGCAGGTGACGCAGTCCCAGAGCGCCTCCTCGGAGACCCAGTTGCCGATCAGCGGCTTGGACTCCTGCGTGTCCTCTCCGCCGATCACTCCGGGACCGTGTTCGAGGACGTGCTCCTTCATGTTCTCGACGATGTGCATCGGGGAGAGTACCTTGCCCGTGATGTTTGCGGGACAGTTGTCCGAGCAGCGTCCGCAGACGGCGCATGAGTAGCCGTCGAGCAGCTCCTTCCAGGTGAAGTCCTGAATCCGGCTGGCGCCGAACACCTCGGCGGTTTCTAGGTCGGTCGGGGTCGGGAGTGTCCCCCTCGGCTCCAGCTTTCTGGTGTAGAAGCTGATCGGGGCGGCGACCAAGTGCATGTGCTTCGAGAGGGGGATGTAGATTGAGAAGCCGAGGATTATTCCCAGATGCAGCCACCAGAAGAGGGCCTGGAGTCCGTTGGCGAGGCCGCCGTCGATGCCCGCGCTCGCGAACGCCTCGCCGATGGGGCGTCCGATCAGGGCGTCGGCGTGCGGTCCCGCGCCTCCGCCGGCGACGTAGAACGCTTCGGTCAGCAGCGTGAACAGCATCAGGCAGGCGATGAGCATGAGGATGATGGCTGACTCGATCTTCTGGGTCAGATCGTAGCTCAACCTGCGCGGCTTGACGCTCCAGCGCCTGACCGCAGCCCACACGAGCACGACGAAGAAGACCAGCGCGAGAACGTCGAGATAGGCGGTGAAAATCCTGACGCCTATGCCTGTCAGTACAGTCTCCGAGAACTCGTGCCACAGGGAGTCGCCAAATATGTACAGGATGTAGCTGGCAGTAAAGGAGAGGAAACCCCAGAAGATTATGAAGTGCGCGATACCGGCGCGGTCGCGAAGCGAGACGCTCTGGAGCACCTTGCGCTGTCCGAGCACGTACGGCAGCGCGCCGATAAACCGGCGTACCGGCTGATCGAAGCGTTCAGGGTTCTTGCCCAGCAGTATGAGCCTGAACACGCGACGATAGAGAACGAAACCGGCTACTCCGAATGCCGCTATCGCCAAGACGTAGACTGCTATCCAAGTCGGAATGACGCCGAAAACATCATCTGGGGGAACCATGCAACCGCTCCTGTCGAGTCGCCCACGTCGCGCTGTCCTGGGCAGGGCGGAGTGTAGCACAGGGGGGAATGTGGGGCTACCTGAACACCAGCAGGACCCCCATGGACACGCCCAGCCAGAGGACGATCGCCAAGATCATCGGCCAGTCGCTCAGGATGATCTCTTCGGGGGTCTCGCCGACGGTGCCGGTATGGACGAGGTGGATGTACCTGAATAGTCCGTACACCAGGAAGGGAATCGTCAGCATCATCGCGTGGTTGTCGGGCATGTTCTCGGCGGTGAAGGTGTACAGCGCGTAGCTGACCAGCGCGGAAGTCCCTACGATTCCCATAAACTGATCCAGGGCGGGGACCTGGTACGACTGCAGCGCGTCCCGCTGGTCCCTAGCCGACTCCCCGGCCCTGGCCAGCTCGCTTCTTCGTTTCGCCAGCGCTATGAACATCGCTCCCAGTCCGGTACACAGGTACAGCCAGGGGGAGACCGGGACGTCGAGGACCGCCGCTCCCGCCTCAACCCTCAGCACGAACCCGAGCGCGACTATGAAGGTGTCCAGCACGCCAAGATTCTTCATTCCCAGCGAGTAGGCGAGCTGGATTACAAGATAGGCGACGACGACGGCCCCGAACCTCGTATCGAGCATGAACGCTAGAATCGAGACAGTGATCGCGACCACCAGCGCAAGGGCGATCGCCAGTGGAGCCGCCAGCTCGCCGGACGCGACCGGTCTATGCCTTTTGACCGGGTTCGCGCGGTCCCGCTCGGCGTCGCGGGCGTCGTTGAACAGGTAGGCGGCCCCGCTCGCTGCGCAGAGCAGTGCGAACGCCGCTCCCACTCGACCAAACAGGTCCAACGCCGCGTCCAGATCGCCCGGCGTCCACAGCTCGTTTACGGTGAAGAGCAGGGGAAGGACGATTAGCAGGTTCTTGGTCCACTGGCGGGGCCGCATGGCCCTGACGATTGCGGACGCGGTCCGGGCGAGCTTTGTCAAAGCTCGTGAGGTGGCGTTGCGTTCCATGCGACGATCTTATTGACTAGCGGGGTTCGGGGTCAACGGGGAGTACCGGGCGGAGTGTGGCGATCCTTCGGCTCCCTGTGCTCTGCTCAGCAACAACCTTGGATGTCAAGCATGTTGCGGATTCCAGGCACTGCGGTGTTTGATCATGGCACTGAGGATGGTCAGCAACTTGCAAATGCTCGTGGTGAGTACAACTTTCTTGGGCTTGCCCGCTGCCAATAGGCGAGTGAGAAGTCACGCAGAACCTTATGGTGGCGCGCGGCATTCAGGACATGGTGCCGCCCTCGGCAAGGAAGCTTTCGCCGGGGTTGAGTCTGACCGTCAGGTGTCCGTAGTCCG
>JAKZVY010000029.1:0-4917 GCA_047515825.1 Dehalococcoidia bacterium | reverse complement strand
GTACTCCAAGGGAAGCGGGCTCCGGGCAGTTCGCTGCGGCTGGTGGAGGAGCTTTTTGCCAATCCGTTCATGACCGTCAGGAGAGCCGCGGATACTCTAGGCATGTCTCTCGCGGGAGCTCGCGGTGTCCTCAATCGGCTGATAGAAGTGGGCATCGTCCGGCTCGATGACGAGACGTGGCCGCCGCTCTACATTGCCGACGAGTTGCTGGAGGTACTCGAGGGGCCGGTGGAGATAGCCGACGCCTGAGCGTTAGTCGCCGGCGCTCATGCGGGCGCCGCGCTGCGGCACCCGGCCCTCTCTGGTCGGGGCAGATCCTTTGAGGAACGATACGGCTACACCCACAAGAAGCAGGCAGCCCATCGCGAGGTACAGCACGTTCATCCCGGACACGAAGGAACGCTGCATACCCTGGCTCTCGCCCCCGCCAATGGCTCCGAGGTCGGGAGTATAGCCCATCGAGACCATTGTCGCCGTGACCACGGCAGTCGCGACCGCAACCGAGGTCACGTTCGCCGAGTTTCGTACGAGACTAAGTAGCGCGGATACGACGCCGTGTCGATTTCCCTTCTAAGGTTAGGTGGTGGATCTGGGCTGACCTTACCTGCTTGTATCCAAATCGACCGCCCACGAGTACCGCAATTTTCCGTTGCTATTGTGTCTCATCCATGAGTGATTGATAGTAGTCCTGCATCCGGTCGACCACACGCCCCCAGCCCATGCCAAGCGCCTTGACTCGGGCCGCCCGGCCCATTGTGTCCCTTAGCTGAAGGTTCGCCAGTAGCCCGTCTATGCGCTGTGCGAACGACTCCGGGCATCGGCGCGGCACGAGGTATCCGGTCTCTCCGCTGTCCACGAAGGTCTTCAGCCCCCCAACCCTCGACACTACCACCGGTGTCCCACACGCCATCGCCTCGAGGGCGGCGAGGCCGAAGCTCTCGGTATGGGAGGGAAGCACGAATACGTCCGCCGCACTATAGTAGGTCGGGAGCTGAGACTGGGGGACCGAACCGCCGAAGGTTACGGAGTCCCTGATACCAAGCTCGCCGGCTAGCGTCTTCAGTCTCTCTAGCTCCAGGTCGCTGCCCGGGCTGCCCCCCACGATGAGCACGCGCAGGTCGCCGCCGCACTCAAGTAGCTGCGCCGCGCGCAGCATGATGTCGATTCCCTTGAGCGGCTCGATGCGGCCGACGTACAGGAGGACATTGGACTCGGATATGCCCAGCTCGCGGCGCGCCTGTGCCTTGTCCAGTGGTGAGAATGTGTCCAGGTTCACTCCCGCCGGAATGACCTCTACCTTGTGGGATGAGGCATCGTACATCCTTACGATGTCCTGCTTCTCCTCCTCAGTGGAGACGACGATACCGTCCGAGTCCGACATCACCTCGGCTTCGACGTCCTGCCGGAGCTGAGGCTCGCGTTCTCCGGCTCTGGCCCTCAGCTTGGTCTTGGCCAGCGTGTGGAACGTGGTGGTGTGGGGAACGTCCCACCGGCGACTGAGCGACATTCCGGCTCTCCCGGAAAGCCAGTAGTGGCTGTGGATCAGGTCGTACCGGGTTCGCTCCTCTCGCTGGAAGTCGTATAGCTGGTCCAGAAACGTCGGGATGTAGTTGAACAGGTCGTATTTGTCCGCGTCATATGGGCCGGCTTCAAGGTGGACCACCCTCGCGCCGTCTTCCAGCTCGACCACCTTGGGGTCATTCGGGTCGTGATGCTTGGTAAATACGTCCACCTCGCAGCCTCTGCGAGCGAACTCACGGGCAAGCTGGAGGACATACACATTCATCCCGCCGGTGTCCTTCTCGCCCAAGCGGGCCACGGGACAACCGTGGAAGCTCAACATCGCCAGACTAGACATACACATCTCCGATTGTCATCTCGCGCCCGAGCATCTTGGTTCAGACGAGAGACACTTAGGCGTCGTCTGATGAAACGGGAAGGCGCTTGGCGGCTAGTGGACGATGCTAAGGTGGAACACCGCCTCGTCCCGGCCGCCCAGATTGTACTTGTAGCGTTCGTTGCCCTTGAGAAAGTTGAAGACCTCGCGACCCTCTTCGATAGCCGTTCTTATGCTCAGCGCCTTGTTTAGGAGACCGACGCTGAGCCTCGAGTAACTAGGATCGTAGCCGCTATTATACAGAAGAAACGCCCCGCCGTAGTCGAAGCAGATGCAGGCGGCGACCTCGGTTCCGTTCACTTCCAAGAAGTAGAGCCTGAACAGGTTCCGGCTCGCGGACTCGCGGGCGACGCCTAGAAAGAACCGCTCCCTCTCGGGCGTCAGGAACTCTTCCTTGTCTGACCTGCTCGCTCGAAGCAAAGCGAAGAACCGCTGCATGGAGGCGTCGGGGTCGTCTTCATCATATCCGTCGAACTGGCGGTGGCCATCCTCCCGATCCAGCCTTCTCAGCTTCCGGCGTAGCTCGTGCCTGTCTTTTTTTCTCAGGCCAGAGAGAAACCCCTCCCACGTATCTGGCAGAATCGTCTGCGGAGTCGTCTGCTCCTCTTCGATCTCGACCTTCCACCCCCGCTCCGTGGCCAGATCCGGAAGGTATTCGAGTGTCGGCGATCCGTGCGGCACTGAATAGAGGTCGAGAGTCTTCCACTCTGTCCCTTGCAGGTATTCGCACAGTGCGAGGTAGAAGCGAGAAGTGTGTTGGCGTGGAACGATGAAATCGAAGTAGTCGGACAGGTCCTTATCACCGAGGAACGTGAGCGTGCCATCGCGTGCCATCAGCGGCGCGATGCCGAGCAGATCATCGCCGTCGCTGACCGACAGGATGTGGGCGCAGTACCCCTCCCCGAAGTTGTCCCACCAGGTCTTCTGCCACCAGGGGGTCACAAACACTGTGTTTGTTGCGCAGGTGGGAAGTATCTCCTCCCACTGGCTCCAGATGGACTCGAAGCTCTCCGGCTGAACGGAAACTGCCATGACCAGTGGCCTCACAGACCCTCGACCAGCGCCTGCTCGACCGCGGACACGTCAGGAGGGTATTCATCCATCCACTCCGGTTCGATCTCGTTTGCGAGGTCGGGGTCCTTCAGTCCGGTACCGGTGATTATGCAAACGACCCGCCTGTCCTCCAGGTCCAGTCCGGCCTGCGTGTGCTTGATCAGCCCGGCGACTCCGGCCGCAGACGCCGGTTCGCAGAAGATGCCCTCTCGTCTGGCCAGCAGCTTATACGCGTCGAGGATGTTCTCGTCGGAGACCATGTCGATAGTCCCGCCGGACTCGTCCCGCGCGACTATCGCTTCGTTCCAGTTGGCCGGATTGCCTATCCTGATCGCGGACGCTATCGTCTCTGGCTCCGGGACTACATCGCCGCGCACTATCGGGGCCGCGCCCTGGGCCTGGAAGCCCATCATCCTCGGACGCACCGAAGTCCACTCGTTGGCGAACGCCTCTCGGAAGCCCAGCCAGTAGGCCGTGATATTTCCAGCGTTGCCCACCGGTATGAACACGAGGTCCGGGGCCTCACCGAGGTCCTCCACGATCTCGAACGCCGCTGTCTTCTGGCCCTGGATGCGGTTGGGATTCACCGAGTTGACCAGGATGGTCGGATTCCTTTCGGCCAGCTCGCGGACGAGGTCGAGCGCGTTGTCGAAGCTGCCCCTGATGACCATGATCCGCGCGCCGTAGGCTATCGCCTGAGCCAGCTTCGCTCTGGACACGCTGCTCTTTGGCACTATGACTGTCGCGGGAATGTCCAGATACGCTCCGTAGGCGGCGGCCGATGCGCTGGTGTTGCCGGTCGAAGCGCAGGTTATGCTCTTGGCTCCCGCTTCGACGGCCTTGGCCACCGCCATCACCATTCCCCGGTCTTTGAAAGACCCCGTGGGATTGCAGCCCTCCAGCTTGAAATAGAGGTCGTCGCACCCCAGCATGTCGCCAATGGCGCGGGACTTCACCAAGGGTGTGCCGCCTTCTCCCAGGGAGAACATAGGCGTTTCGCTGGTCACGGGAAGGTGGTCTCTGTACCTGTACAGTACGCCTTGGGTCATTGACTGCCTGGGAGCGATGGGAATACCGGACCGCCCCGTCGAAAACTTGGCCGCGATCCTAAAGTTCGCGCCCGCCTTGAAATCGGTGGCGGACAGGGTGGGATTCGAACCCACGAGAGCCCTTTAAGACCCTACGCCCTTAGCAGGGGCGCGCCTTCAGCCGCTCGGCCACCTGTCCGCGAAGCGTCTCGATGATCTGAATTGAGTCTGGGCTGAGGATACTCTACCTTACCCGCACGCTGGGTGACAAGTAACGCCGACCGCCGAGCCTGCCCCAAGCATGTCCCGTACTCCGATACGGGATTGGCAGGCGCCGCCCTGGGAGCGCGGGCGTCTCGCCCGCATCTACTCGGCCTGCAACAACCCCCTTCGTATCCTTCGTGTCCTTCGTGGATAACCCCCCGTCATCCCGACCGTCCACCCCTGTCATTCCAACCGTTTACCCCTGTCATCCCGAGCGCAGCGCAGCGGAGTCGAGGAATCTAAAATCACTTTCCCCCAATCTGCCCCGATCTCAAAATCACCCTTGACAACCGCCAACCCAATGCACTATTGTTCTTGAGAGAACCTATGAACCAAGCAGTCCAACAGTTCCCATCTAACCCGGCACTCGATTTCGCAAACGCTGTCCTCGCCGAAACCGACGGCGCACGCGAAATCATCTACATGCTCCAAGATATCGCTCAGGGCGTCCGCGAAAACGCCACCACCAACGACCGCATGAAGGCGTCCGGAATCCTCATGGATAGAGGACTAGGCAAGTGCCCCAAACAGTCGCCTGCCACCGGCAGCCAAACCTCGAACCCCAATCCGGCTCCCCCCAAAGACGACAAGCCGAAAGCCAAGAAGCAACCCGAATCCCCCAGGCTGGTCACCCAGCTCGACCGCTCCCTTCACGATTCCCTCGGACCTCCACCA
>JAKZVY010000028.1:0-6436 GCA_047515825.1 Dehalococcoidia bacterium | reverse complement strand
AATAGGCGGCGCGAACCCGATCTCGCGCCTGCCCGAGATCCTCAGAGGCCCGGAGTTCGCTACCAGTGTCGGCCTGCTCATGTGGGCCCTGAAGCACCCTTCGCCGCCGCCGGACAGCCCAACCCAGCAGTCAAGCCCGTCAAGTGATAACTCGCATAGGGCCAGACGCTCACGACTACTCAGGTGGATGTTTCCAGAATAGACTTCAATCAATTCCTTAGAAGCTCAGGGGGAGTGGTATGACGACATATCGGGGAGATCAAGAGTCTATTGCCCGCATCAAGGTAGTGGGCGTTGGAGGAGGCGGCTCGAACGCGGTCTCCAGAATGTACAGGGAGCGCATCCCCGGCGTCGAATACATCGTCGTCAACACGGATTCGCAGGCGCTAGTCCGAAGCGACGTCCCGATGAAGATCCGCATCGGAGACCAGCTCACCCAGGGCAAGGGCGTCGGCGGTATGCCCGAGCTGGGCGCCAAGTCAGCCGAGGAGAGCCGCGAAGACCTCTACGAGATCATCCGCGACTCTGACATGGTGTTCCTGGCCGGCGGCATGGGTGGCGGCACTGGTACGGGCGCCGCGCCGATCTTGGCCCAGATATCCAAGGAGACTGGCGCGCTGACCGTCGCGGTCGTGACCAAGCCCTTCGACTTCGAGGGCCTTAGGCGGACGCGAGTCGCCGAGGCCGGCATCAAGCGCCTCAGAGAGTACACCGACACACTGCTAGTCATCCCCAACGAGCGCCTGAAGGTCATCGCCGAGGAAGAGATAACCGCCGAGAACGCCTTCAGAATGGCAGACGACGTCCTGCGTATCGGCGTCCAGTCTATCGCCGAGTTGGTCACCGTGGCCGGCGACATAAACGTCGACTTTGCCGATGTAAACGCCATAATGCGCGATGCAGGCCCCGCATGGATGTCCATCGGCTGGGGCATCGGCGAGCATCGCGCCAGAGAGGCAGCCCAGCACGCCATCACCAATCCTCTGTTGGACGTCTCCATCGAGGGAGCCAGAGGCGTGCTGTTCAACATCACCGGAGGCAGCGACCTCAAGCTCTCCGAGCTACACGAGGCCGCAGAGGTCATCCAAAGAGTTGTAGACCCGGAGGCCAACATCATCTTCGGTATGGTCACAGACCTCAAGATGGAGAACGAGATCAAGTTGACCATCATCGCCACGGGCTTCCAGGACGGAGACATACTCGGCGAACGCGAAGACAACATCGAACGCCTACTGTCCGAGGCGCTTGCTTCCGGAAAAGAGGGCGAACTGGATCTGCCCCCATTCCTTCGCCGTTTCTCACGGGTCCGCACCCAAAACAACGGAAACTGATCCGTTTAACTGACAGCATTCACACCAGCAGCGCGACGGGGTTTGCCGTCGCGCTGTTGCTCTCTAACTCCACCTTGCCTTCACTGCCCCAGCCTTCTTTATTGACACTCCCGCCTCACGTTGATACATTTACTATCGCAATGACCAAATCCGACAGCCGCGCCATATACTGCGCCTGTTGTCGCCCCGGCTAGGGGCATCAACAGGTCAGACCGCGTCTGTCGAGCGCCCCGCATCTATGTGACCGAGTGGTGCGTTTGTCTTTGACCGCCGGACAGCGACATTCCAGGAAGGAACCCAGCGAATGACCATCACCAAACCGGTAATCGAGTACTTCCCCTCCGAGATCGACGAGTTCGAAGCTGGGGTGAATAGGTTCCAGTCGGGTGACTGGGATCCTACCGACTTCATGGCCTTCCGGCTCCGGCAGGGAGTCTACGGACAGCGCCAGCCCGATGTCCACATGTTTCGCATTAAGGTACCCTTCGGCGGCATGACCGCCGACCAGCTCGATATGATGGGCGAGGTCGTCGCCAAGTACACCCTGCTCAACAAGGGCCACGTCACCACTCGAGAAAACATCCAGCTACATCACATCCCGTTGCCCGATACTCCGACGATCATGCGTATGCTGGCTTCCGTCGGCCTGACCACCCGCGAGGCATGCGGAAACACCGTCCGCAACGTCACCGGATGTGCGATAGCCGGCGTCTGCGCCAACGAACCTTTCGACGTCACTCCGTACGCCGCGGCATACTCCCGATACTTCGTCAGGCATCCGTTCACCCAGTCGATGCCGCGCAAGATCAAGTCCGCCTTCTCTGGCTGTGACCGTGACTGCGCCATTACCGGCATCCACGATGTCGGATTCATCCCCGTCATCCAAGACGGGCAGAAGGGATTCAAGATGCTCATGGGTGGCGGTACGTCCATCATGCCCCGCCTCGCCCCCACGCTCTACGAATTCGTCACCACGGACGAGTACCTCAAGATCACCGAGGCCGCTCTGAGGGTCTTCCACGACTCGGACGAGTTGCGACGCAACAGGATGAAAGCCCGTGTCAAGTTCCTCATCGCCCGCATAGGTATCGACGAGTTCCGCGTTCTGGTCGAGGAGCAGCTCCAGGAAGCCTGGGCGCAGCGCTCAATCGACCCTGCCGGACTGCTCTTCATCGACGACGAGGAGGCCGACGCCCCTCCTCTCGACGGCAACTTCCAGCCCGCCGGTTCGGATCCCGACTTCGAGCGCTGGCTCGATACCAACGTCCAGCCCCAGAAGCAGAGCGGCTACCATACCGTCACCGCCAAGCTCCCCTTGGGGGACATCGACGCCGACCAGTTCCACCGGCTCGCCGACCTCTCGCGCAAGTACGGTGCGAGCCGCGCGCGTCTAACCCACCAGCAGAACCTCGCGGTGCGCTGGATCCCAGAGGCCGCCCTGTACGAAGTCTGGCAGCAGCTCAACGACATCGGATTCGGCGACGCCGGTGCGCTTGAAATCACCGACGTCGTCGCCTGCCCCGGCACCGATAGCTGCAAGCTCGGCATCACCGCGTCCATGGGTCTCGCCCGGGCGGTCACTGATGCCGTCGAAGTAATCGACCAGGAGAACGACCCGCTCATACGCAAAATGCACATCAAGATGAGCGGGTGCCCCAACGGCTGCGCCCAGCACCACGTCGCCGACATCGGTTTCCACGGCGCGGCCGCCAAGGGACCGAGCGGACAGGTGCCCGCATACGAGATGTTCCTCGGCGGCGGGTTCGAAGACGGCGATACCCGCATCGGCCTCAGGGTCAAGACCAAGGTCCCGGCCAAGAGGATGCCGGACGCGCTGAGAAAGGTACTGGACTTCTACAAGTCCGAGCGCAACGACGAGGAGATCTTCCGAGACTTCGCCGCCCGCGTCGGGCCAGAGACGTTCGAGCCTCTGCTCGCCGAGTTCAAGGAGATTCCAGAACTCAACCGCGAGTCGCTAGACATGTACATCGACTGGTCTAAGACCGTCAAGTACGTCCTGGAACGCGGCGAAGGAGAATGTGCCGTCTAACGCCGTCTCGTCTTACGGAAACAAGAAGCCTCTCCCGTCGAGGGAGAGGCTTCATTTTGGTTTAGACTCGATTCCGGGAGTGAGAGTGGAGATACCGAGGTCTAACCCCGCTTGATCCTACGCCTCACCCGCCCGAACCAGGACTCCTTCGGGTCATCTGTCAGTTGACCGCGCCAGCGCTTCTCGATCTTTGGCGGCCTCGCCAGCACCATCCCATACCCGATGATGAACACCAGTAGGCCAACCCAGGCGAGAAGGCCGATCGTCCCTAATCCAAACACCTGCAACAGAAGGCCTGAAAGAAGAAGAACAAACCCAGTCAGCATCACGCGCCCAGGCGTGATAGACCACAGCCCTCCGCTCAGCGACTGCTTCGCATACAGCCACACCAGCCGGAAGAACCCATATCGCCGCCGCGAGATCCTGGGCTTCGACGGCCCGACTTCTCCCGCGCTCTCGAGGATCTCTTCGATTTCGCGTTGATATCTGCTCGACATACGCGGCCCCTAGCATCTACCCTCTGAATCGCATCCTAATCAACAGCCCCATGAGTGTCAAGACAACCAAAATCCCCAGATCTATCCCTCGTACTCAGACGAGACGCTCACGGGCTCCGCCCCCGGACCCATAGTTCCTCTAACGTCGAAACCCTCAGCATACTCGCCACTGGCGATCGGCTCTCCACGATCGTCGACCGCATGAGTTCCACTCCCCGTGCTCAATGCACTGGTGACATCATCATCAGGCTGAAGTAAGTGGCTGGCAGTCAGCTAGTACAGGTGGCAGACTACCCTGTGCCCTGACACCGGTTCGGTCTCCACCGGCGCTTGACTCTCGCATGGCTCGAACCTGGACGGGCAGCGTGGGTGGAAGTGGCACCCCTCAGGAGGATTCACAGGCGAAGGCACCTCGCCCGTCAGTATGATCTCCTCGCGCTCGACGTCCGGGTGGGACGGCAGCGCCGCCGACATGAGGGCGCGCGTGTACGGATGCAGCGGATTGTCGTACAGCTCCTCGGTATCCGCCTCCTCCACTATCCGCCCCAAGTACATCACACCCACCTTGTCGCACATGTACCGCACTGTCGCAAGATGGTGCGCTATCAGCAGGTAGGTCAGGTTGTGCTCGTCCTGAAGGTCTTCGAGCAGGTTCATAATCTGCGCGCGGATCGACACGTCGAGCGCCGAAACAGGCTCGTCCAGGATGATCAGCTTCGGATTCAGCGCCAGCGCCCTGGCCACGCCGATCCTCTGACGCTGACCGCCCGAGAACTCATGCGGAAACAGGCTGGCCTGGTACTCCTGAAGGCCGACCTCTTCCAGCAACTCCCCGACGCGCGTCCTGATCTCTCCCCTGGTCATCGGGCTGTTGACTTCCAGTGGCTCGCCTATGATGCTGCCCACCCTCATCCTGGGGTTGAGAGATGCCCACGGGTCTTGAAAGACCGCCTGGACGTTCGCCTTGTAGTTCCGCTGTTCGTCGCGGTTGAGACTGGTGATCTCCTGTCCTTCAAAAGCGAACGTCCCCGCCGTCGGCTCTTCGAGTTGAAGGATCAGCTTGGCGGTGGTGGACTTGCCGCAGCCGGACTCGCCCACCAGCCCGTAGGTCTTCCCCTCCTCTATGTCGAACGTGATGCCGTCGACGGCCTTCAGCATCGCCTTGTCGCGCCTCAGAAGGAACCCCGAACCCATGGGGAAGTGCTTCTTGAGGTCATCTACGTGGAGCAGTGCCCCGTTGTCTTTTGTCATGTCAATGCCTCCCAATCAGGCTTCGATCGCCGACGCGCCGACTTCTGCGCCTTCGCCCTCACGCAGCCAACACGCCGCGGTCTGACCTCCGCCGACCTCGAAGATCGGCGGAAACTCTTCGAGACACTTGTCGAAGGCGTACCTGCATCTCGGCGCGAACGAGCAGCCCTGCGGTAGGTCCCAGAGCGCGGGCGGCTGACCCGGAATGGAATACAGCCTCTCTTCGGCCTCCTCCATCTTCGGCACCGACCGTATGAGGGCCTCGGTATATGGATGAGACGGATTGTTGAATATCTGCCGCACGTCGCCCTGTTCGACGATTCGCCCAGCGTACATGACCGCCACCCTGTCGCACATTTTGGCGACGATCCCGAAATCGTGGGTGATGAAAATGATGCCGACGCCGGTTGACTCCTGAAGGTCCTTGAGAAGTCTCAGGTACTGCGCCTGGATGGTGGCGTCGAGCGAGGTGGTGGGTTCGTCCGCGATCAGCACGGCGGGATTGCACGAGATACCGATTGCGCCGACGACTCGCTGGCGCATTCCGCCGGAGAGCTGGTGTGGGTAGTCACGCATCCGCAGCTCCGGCGCCGGAATCCGGACCTTCCTGAGCATATCCACCACGTTGTCCCTCAGTCTCCTCCCGCTGAGTCCCTGGTGAATCTTGAGGGTCTCACCCACCTGGTACTGGATGTCGAAGACCGGGTTGAGCGCCGTCATCGGGTCCTGGAGCACCATGCCGATACGCTGCCCGCGGACGTCTTCCATCTCGCCCTCGTCGATCTGGCGGATGTCTTCGCCTTCCAGCAGCACCTCTCCGCCGACGATGTGGCCGGGCGGAGAGGGTACGAGGCGCATTATCGACAGCGTCGTCACCGACTTGCCGGACCCCGACTCTCCGACGATGCCCAGCGTCTCGCCGCGCCTGAGCTGGAAGCTCACGCCGTCCACGGCCTTCACCACTCCCCAGCGGGTGACGAAATACGTCCGCAGGTCCCTTACGTCGAGTACTACGTCACCGTTTCCGTTGGAGGCAGTCATACCAACCTGATCCTTACACACAGTGGGCCGTTTTCAGTCTGCCCAAATATAGACAATGAACACTTAAAGCGCAACATGCAGACCGTCAGAGTCCCGTTTGCTTCGGAGTGCTTAGGGTATGATCATGACCACCGCCCAGAGCGGAGGGGACCTTCGCCCAGACCCACCGCCTGACGATGGTATTGCGGCTTCGGCGGGTGCGGGCGCTTCGCGAAGCGCCCGCACGGGTGTCCGGCGGTTAGGTGGTGGATTTCGGTTCAGTGCTC
>JAKZVY010000027.1:0-16268 GCA_047515825.1 Dehalococcoidia bacterium | reverse complement strand
GAAACCGTGGCCGCGGAATCCGGCGCGAAGGTCGTTCGCCTCCACTCCGGCTCTCTCGGCGCTGAAGGCAGCGGCGCCGAAAACTACGTCGAGATGGTTCGGACGAACGTCGGGCGAATAGTCGAGGCCCTGAAGTGACGGAGGCGCTCCGGCTCCGGTGGCCAGGAAGCCGGTAGCCGGTGGTATCATGGGACTCGATTTCCGAGCGGGGAGACGCTCCGCGGATTCCTTCCCCGACACGATGATGAAGGATATTAGTTGGTGAAAACGACTTCCGAACCGGGCATAACGGTCGAAGACCTAACTGTCGAGCGCGGCGGACACGTGGCCTTGACCGGCATCACCTTCGAGGTTGGCCCAGGCACTCTGATGGGCATTCTGGGTCCGAACGGCGCGGGCAAGAGCACGCTGTTCGACGCCATCGCGGGTCTGCTGCCTATTGCGCATGGCACCCTGAGCTTGCGCGGCGCCGAGCGCAGCGGGGCAATGGCGTACGTGCCTCAGCGCGACAACATCAACTGGCGCTTCCCGGCGACGGTTCATGATGTAGTGATGATGGGACGCGGTAACAACGTCGGATGGTTCCGACGCCCGGGCAGGCTGGACAAGAAGATAGTCCAAGAATGTTTGGAACGGGTCAACCTGTGGGAGCAGCGCTCGTCTCCGGTGACAGAACTGTCCGGCGGCCAGCGGCAGAGGGTATTCATAGCCCGCGCGCTGGCCCAGGAGGCTAGCATTCTCCTCATGGATGAGGCCTTTAGCGGTGTTGATGTGGGTGCCCAGGAGGGCATCGTGGAGGTGTTGCAGTCCCTGCGGGACGAGGGGAGAATCGTGATCATCTCCACTCACGATCTGACCAATATAGCCGAGCGCTTCGACCGGATCCTGTGCATCAATCACCATATGTGCGCTTACGGTCCGCCGGACGAGGCGTTCACTCCCGAGGTGCTTGAGGAACTATACGGCTCGCACGGCCTCGAATTCTCCCACCATCACACCGATCCTCACGACCACGACGAGGAGGTCTTACACTGATGGGCGACTTCGCGGGGCTGTTCTTAGATCCGTTCCAGTATGGCTACATGAAGCGGGCGCTGATCGTATCCGTGCTAGTCGGGGTGATGTGCCCGGTGATCGGAGCCTACGTAGTCGCGCGCGGTCGCGCGTTCATGGGGGACGCTCTTGCGCATTCGGTACTGCCGGGGATGGGAGTCGGGTTGCTGGCAACAGGCAGCGCGCTAATCGCCGCAGTGCCTGCCGGAGTCGGGATCGCCCTGCTGATGGGATTCATCAGCAGGCGCACGGGCAGCAGCGAAGACACGTCGATCGGGATCGTCTTCGCGGGGATGTTCGCGCTCGGCCTCGTGATGCTTTCCAGCCCCCTTTACATCAATACTTTCCTCCGGCTTCGGGACAGACAGGCGCCGAACATCGAGGATCTTCTTATAGGAGAGATACTGGGCGTCAATACCGGAGAGGTTTACCTTTCGCTGGGGCTGGCGGCGTTGGTGATAGCCGGGCTGTACATCTTTCACCGTCACCTCGTGTACACCACCTTCGATCCTGTGGGCGCGGCGGTGGTCGGAATCAGGACCCGCATGGTGGAGTACGTGCTGCTCGCACTCCTCGCCCTTGTGATCGTCATCGGCATCCAGGCCGCCGGTATCGTTCTAGTTATGGCGATGCTCATCACGCCCGCGGCGACCGGGTTCCTGCTCGCGAGGCGGTTCGTGGGTGTCATGTTCATCGGCGCGCTGATCGGCGTAGCGTCGGCGGTGGTCGGTATGTACCTGTCCTTCCATGCCAACATGCCAACCGGCCCGGTGATGGCCCTGGTCGCGACCGGGCTATTCGGAGTGGCTGCCGTGGTGAAGAGAAGGTGATCCGCGAAGATCGGTGAGTCCGTAGTCCCTCTCACACCAGTCCGTAGCCACCTACTCAGCCGTTTTGGGCCATGACCTCTACCAGTTCGCGGACCGCGTCTGCGGAGTTCTGGAGCGCGGACTGCTCGTCGTCGGTCAGGTCGAACTCGATGATCTCCTCAACGCCGTTCGCGCCCAGCCGAATTGGGACCCCGACGTACAGTCCGTCGATGCCATACTCGCCTTCGAGATAAGCGGTGCAGGGGAGTATCTCCTGCTTGTCGAACAGGATGGCCTCGACCATCTGGACGATGGACGCCGACGGCGCGTAGTAGGCGCTGCCGGTTTTGAGCAGGTTGACGATTTCGGCTCCGCCGTCCTGGGTGCGCTGCACGATGGCGTCGATCCGGTCCTGGGACAGCACCTGTGCGATGGGCCTCCCGCCTACGGTGGTGCTGGCCGTCACGGGCACCATCGTGTCCCCGTGTCCTCCCAGCACGTAAGCCTCAACGGAGTTCACTGACACGTTCAGCTCCTCCGCGAGGAACGTTCTGAAACGCGCGGTGTCGAGTATCCCGGCCATGCCTACGACTCGGTTCTTCGGGAATCCGGATATCTGGAACGCACGCTGTACCATCGCGTCCAAGGGGTTGGTGACGATCAGCAGGATCGAGTCGGGCGAGTGCTTCACGACCTCGCCGGTGACCGCCGTGACGATGTTCATGTTGGTCAGCAAAAGGTCATCGCGGCTCATCCCCGGTCTGCGGGCTATTCCGGACGTTATCACCACCACGTCAGAGCCTGCGGTCGGCTCGTAGGCGTTCGTTCCGACCACGTTGGCGTCGGAGCCGAGGACGGGGCCGGACTCCAGCATGTCGAGCGCCTTGCCCTGGGGCAGTCCCTCAACGATGTCCACCAGGACTACATCCGCGTAACCTTGGTCGAAAATCCTTTGGGCGACGGTCGCGCCCACGTTTCCCGCGCCGACGACCGTTACTTTGCTTCTTGACATTACATTCCTCCGTATTAGTGAGTTATTACTATAGCAAAAGGGGCAGGCGAAAGTGCTGCCCCTCGTCTAACGATCACACTTTCGATGGGGCAATGTCTACCCTGTCGCCTCTACGTACTTTTGCCAGCGATCTTCGATCTTCGGATCCGCGACGGTGTCCATGAGGTACTCGCCGAACTCTGCGCTGGTCGCGCCGGTGTCGCGGCCGGTCATGACGAGCTTTCGCTCGTACTGGCCGCAGATGTCGATGGCTTTGTGCAGCTTCGCGCCGATGTCCGTGTAGCCGATGTGCTCCAGCATCATGGCTCCGGCGCGGAGCAGCGAGCTTGGGTCGGCGAACTGCGCTCGGTTCTCCCGCACCATCCTGGGAGCGCTGCCGTGGATCGCCTCGAACATCGCGTGCTGCTTGCCGACGTTCGCGCTTCCGGCGGTCCCGACGCCACCCTGTATCTGCGCCGCCTCGTCCGTCAGAATGTCGCCGTAGAGGTTCGGCAGAGCAAGCACCTGGAAGTCTTTCTGACGCGCCGGATTTATCAGCGCGGCCGTCATGATGTCGATATACCAGCCGTCCCACTCGATGCCGGGGTAGTTCTGGGAGACCTCGCGAGCGATGTCCAGGAACTTGCCGTCCGTGGTCTTGATGATGTTGGCCTTTGTGACAATAGTCACTCGCTCTCGTCCGGTCCGCTGAGCGTGTGCAAATGCCGCGTCGATGATCCGGCGAGAACCCTGCGAGGTAATCACGCGGAAGTCTATCCCCAGATCTTCTGTGACGTTGATCCCCTGGTTGCCGACCGCGTACATGTCCTCGGTGTTTTCTCGGAAGAACGTCCAGTCGATGCCCTCGGCCGGGATCCGTACCGGCCTGATGTTGGCGAACAGATCGAGCTCTTTGCGCATGGCGACGTTGGCGCTCTCCAGATTCGGCCAGCCGTCGCCCTGCTCCGGCGTGTGCGTCGGGCCCTTGAGAGTAACGTGGCAGTCCTTTATCTCGGCGAGCACGTCATCCGGGATGGACTGCATTTGCTCGGCGCGGTTCTCGATGGTCAAGCCGTCGATCACCCTGAACTCCAGCTTGCCCGAATCGACCTCGCCTCTGAGCAGGTGCTCGAGCACGGTCTGAGTCTCGGCGCTGATCGACGGACCGATACCGTCGCCTCCCAACATTCCCACGACGATGGGCGAGATACTGGAGTAGTCCACCCAGTCCGACTCGTTCTTCAGGCGTTCGACGCGCTCCAACTGCTGTGCCACCACTTGGCCGAAGTGCTCTTTGGCGGCCTCGATAATCTGATTGTCAGCCAATTCCGGCTCCTTTCACGTCTGCTAGATAGGCGGCTTCGGAACGTGGGGTTCACCCTCACCCATTCGACTCTGCTCAGGGCAGGCTCTCAATCCTCTCCCATCGAGGCAGAGGAGGCCATTCTACTCAAGACTCGATAGTGGCAAGTACCTGGTCCCTCAACACCTGCGTTCCAGGCGCGACGGGCAGTGACTTGACAGTCCCGCTAACGGGAGACGGGATCGTGTTCTGCATTTTCATAGCTTCTAAGACGAGGAGAGGTTCTCCCGCTTCGATCCGCTGGCCCTCTTCTACGGCCAGACTGAGGAGTATGCCCGGCATGGGCGATCTGACAGCGGTCTCACCCTCGGCGACGGCGGCGGGCTGAGCGGCAGTCTGGGCTGGCGGCGTTGGAGCTGCAGAGGGCGTCGCTGACCTCGCGGGCGGTGGAGCAGGGGGGGGGCTTCCAATCGGGTCCACCTCGACCTCGAAGAAGCTGTCTCCGACGTACACGTTGAAGCGGCGTGCCCTGGAGCTTCTGGGCGACGCGTCAGTTGGGGGAGAAACAGTTTCGACTTGGGCGACGTCAGGTGTTTTTGTCTCGTCGGGGGCCTGATCGAGGCCGTGCTTGACGCGAAGGAAGCTGAGACCGGTCTGGGGATACAGAGCGTACGTCAGAACATCGTCTATGTCGTCGGTCATGTCGGCGACGGCGGTCCTCGCCACATCCAGCTCCGGATCCAGAACGGCACCGGGTCGCTCCGGCGGCGGGGCGGACTTTCCTCCGTCGCCCTCGATCACCTTGTCGACTATCTCGTCGCTGATCTGGGAGACGGGCTTGCCGTAGTTTCCCCTGACGTACTCTTTGACGGGGTCGGATATGACGGCGTAACGCCCGAACAATACGTTGCTCACCGCCTGAGCGCCGACCATCTGGCTCATTGGGGTAACGAGAGGCGGGTATCCGAGGTCGGCGCGGGTGGAGGGCATATTCGCCAGGACCTCGTCCAGCTTGTCGAGAGCGTCCGCCTCCCTTAGCTGGGACACCATGTTCGATGCCATCCCTCCAGGTATCTGGTGGCTAAGCACCCTCGCGTCTATGACCGCGGAGCGGGTGGACTCAAGCTGACCGCGGTACCTGGTAAGCACGGACTCCAGCTTGTCTCCGAGGTTCAGCAGGGCCGACAGGTCTATACCCGGGTCGCGCTCCGTGCCACCGAGCGCGACGACTATGGGTTCGACGGCGGGCTGGGACGTTCTCAGCGCGAGTGGGGCTAGGCACACGTCCAGGACGTCCACCCCGGCCTCGACCGCCTTCAGCGCGGTCATCGAGGCCATTCCGCTCGTGTAGTGCAGGTGAAGCTGGATGGGGAGATCGACCTCCGACTTGAGCGCGGTCACCAACTCGAACGCGTCGTATGGGGCCATGAGGCCGCCCATGTCCTTGACGCATATGCTATCGGCGCCCATGTCCCTCAAGCCTCGTACCTTCGACACGTAGTAGTCGAGATTGTAGATATCGCCGCCCATGCGACCCTCGTCGGTGACGGTGTAGCACACGGTAAGCTGGAGGTGCTTGCCGGACTGTTTGACCGCGTGCGCGGCGCGCTCCAGGTTCGGCTCGTAGTTCAGTGCGTCGAAGACGCGGAAAACATCAATCCCGTTTTCAGCGGATCGTTCCACGAACGCATCGACCACGTCGTCGGCGTAGTTCCTGTATCCGACCAGCGACTGTCCTCGGAGGAGCATAGTGAGCGGCGTGTTTCGGATCAGTCGCTTGAATGCTCTGAGCCGTTCCCAGGGGTCGTCGGCGAGGAAGCGCGTGGCGGTGTCGAAAGTCGCGCCACCCCAGACCTCCATCGAGTGGAAGCCCACGGAGTCCATCTCCTCGGCCAGGGGCAGCATGTCCTCGGTCTTCAGGCGCGTGGCCAGCAGGCTCTGGTGGGCGTCCCTGAAGGTGGTGTCGGTTAGTTTTAGGGGGGTAGGTGTCATGGTTTCAGTAAAGGGTTCGTAAATTTCTGGTATCAAATAGTATCAACTCAAGCTATGCGGAGGAAACGTCGCTCACGTGGGAAGTGAAGCCGGGTAGCACGTCGTCACCGTCGAGCGTATCGCTTTCCGCGAGAGTCAATGTCTAAATTAATTCCATACGCCGCAGGTTGCGAAAGAACATTGCAACGGTTTCCAATTTCTTCGTGTCTTCCGGCTCTAGACCATCAGGGCTAAAGTGCATGACGTCGTTCCGCTTTTTTCTCACCCAGTCGAGTTGCTTCAAGAACTCCTTGCGGTCGATTTTCAAATTGAGACGATTCCAGCGTTCTTCCTTTCCGAGCAACTGGTAATATCCGCCCAGAGTAAGGTCTTGGGGTCCGGATATTGGTCGTCCGTCTTCCGACGTACGTGACGCTTCCCTAATTTCTTCGACTGTAAACTTCCTGTGGACGAGAACGCGCAGGTAGCCTTCTATCTCGCTAATGATCAGGAATGGGCCGGTAAGCTGCATGAATTGGAGAGCGACATCGCTTGCAGTTACGATACCTTCAATAGCTTTATCCTGACCTCTTACCAAAACGTAGCCATATTGCGAAATGTCTCCGATAGCGTCGAACAATGGTGATTCGGTGCGAATTTCTGCAGCAAAAGGGTCCATGAAGTCTTGAACGGAAGCGCACTCATGTTCTAGCACCAACCTAGCGCCAATGGACTTCCAACTGATGATACCCTTCACCTCTCGTTCACTTTGCATGACCGGCAATTGTGAGAAGTCGTTCATTTGCATTAACGTTGTAGCTGCATTCAGGGGGTCTTGGGGCTTCACTGAAGTTGGAGGATTATTCGCTGCATCGAGTGAGCCGATCCGGACGGTCGGGTCGATCTTCTCTTCCGAAGCTACCACACCTTCAACAACCTCTGGGTCAAGCTCGATCGAAATCGATGCACCTATCCACCTTCCCTCGAAATCAGGAACAGTTCGGAGTTCCAAACTCTCCAGTATGCTTCTGATCTCGCTTACCACATAATTTCCGCGCCGGGCATATCCAAACCATCCTAAAAACTCGCGGACAGTCAACTTCTCAGTGTCGGGCGCCGCTTTAGCATCGATCGCACGCTTCATACTTTCAGAAAGCGCTTTGAGTCTTTCATAGCCCTGCTTTTTAATTGGACTACCTCCTGTCTTGGCTGACGAGTTTCTAGTCAAGTCTCTTGTAGTATTTGAAAGTTACATGACTCGAAATTGCTATCGGACCTCCAGCAGAGTAAATGCATTTTGTTGAGTCAGTAAGGACAATCTGGTCACAGAACCTCCGTCAGCGCCGTCAGGAACGGCGGAGCCTATCCCTGAGCTTGGCAATTTCGGCTTCGGCCTCAATGCGGGCGGACCTCTCCCGCTCCCGCTCACCTTCGGCTTCGATGCGGGCGGACCTCTCCTGGTCCCGTTCCTTTAGCGCTTCGTTGTGAGTGGACAGGTACTCTTGGGTTTCGGGGTCCCAGAATCGCAGCCGGTTTTCGTCGTCGCTGCACAGATACAAGGAGAGGGCGCGGCTGTATCCGCGCACTTCGCCGTTGGCCTCTTCTGTCAACTCGATTGGCTCGTAAGTGTCTCCCACCAGATGGTCTCCCGCCAGCGGCTGGGAGTAGAGGCCCTTCCCTGAGCCGTCGAATCTCCAGAACTCGGACACTCCCAGCGCGGCGTAGCCTTCCCGCTTGAGGGTCTCGTCACGCGGCGCGGTCGTCCTAGACGCAATCTCCAGGACGAACTCAGGAGGCTTGCCCACTTCGGAGATGACGTAGCCATTTCGTGCGATGATAGCCTTCGGGTCCACCCCGAACGCGACTACGCAGTCGGGGTAGAAGTGCTGCCTCCAGTCTTGGACGCTGCCTGTGCTGACAATGAGGTATCCTTCACCGGATACGAGAACGTCGCCTGAGTCGCGGAAGTGAGATTCTAGGGTGGAATGGGCGTGAACGCAGTGTCTTCTTTGCTGCATATCGTACTTCTTCGGCGGATCGGGCAGTGACTCGATGGCCGCCGCGGCTGTGTCGAGCTTGGTAGTCATCACTGATCTCCGTTCGACTGTCGCACGGGTCCCGCTGGGTCTCCTATTCAGGACGGTGAGGGGTATTGTAGCATCACTGCTCGGACATTAATCTCAGTTGGCACTTTAGTGCGCTTTGGATGCGATTGCGCTGCTTCTCTCGTGAAATGAGGTCTGATCTTTGTTTTGGCGCGTTCGCTCATGGGTGAGACTGGACAAACAATGGCGTGCAGAGCGTCCTACCACCTAGGGACGGGCGGGTTTCAAACCCGCCCCTACGGTTTGGCAACTCATAGCGTAATCACAACGAAATGTTCTGACCTCCCTGTTACTTCAGTCCCGGGCGCGCCATGAGACGTTGGCGCCGAAGCCCCTGACGCTCTCCGGGGTTCGCGCCGTCATTCGCCAGGCGGAAATGCCTCTTTTGGGCGTCGTCGGGGTTTGAGCGGCTTCGTCCGACAGAAAAGCCTCGACCGCCGCAATCACCGCGGCGGCGATGTCTCTACTCAGTCCCTCGCTCATGTCTGTCTGCCCTTAGAGGAGTTTCAGGATGCCGACGATGACTCCGCCTATGAGTAGCTGCACGCCGACCAGTTTCCATGTCTGCGTGTTGATGGCACGTTCCACATCGCCGCGGAGTCGTTCCAGGTTGGCTTGGACTCGTTCCACGTCGGCCTTGGTTGCGAGGTGCTCGTATGCGCCTTCGAGGTGGGCGAGCCTCTCTTCGGTCGATACGGTCATGTCTCTCTCCTTCCGCTCGCTCCTCTATCCTAAAGCGGGATGCTCCCGTGCTTTTTGTTTGGGAGCTGTTCTCTCTTGTTGTGCAGCATTTCTAGAGAGCTGATGATTTTCGCCCGTGTTTCGAGCGGATCTATCACGTCGTCTATCATGCCCCTGGCCGCGGCGGCGTATGGGTTTATGAGGCGCTCTTCGTAGTCGGCGATAAGCTCAGCGCGTCGCGCTTCGGG
Organism: Dehalococcoidia bacterium; assembly: GCA_047515825.1. GTDB lineage: Bacteria > Chloroflexota > Dehalococcoidia > Lucifugimonadales > UBA1123 > VXRN01. The sequence continues at coordinate 7,107 of JAKZVY010000027.1, read as the reverse complement.
GTCTTCCGCGCCCCTGATCTCGCTGCGGTGGATTATGTTCACGGCCCCGTCGGCGCCCATGACCGCGACCTCGCCGGTCGGCCATGAGAAGTTGACGTCGCCGGTCAGGTTCTTGCTGCTCATGACGATGTATGCGCCGCCGTATGCCTTCCTAGTGAGGACGCTTATCTTCGGCACCGTCGCTTCGGCGTAGGCGAAGATCAGCTTGGCGCCGTGCCGGATGATGCCGCCGTACTCCTGGTTGGTGCCGGGCATGAATCCGGGCACGTCTATGAATGTGACAAGCGGGATGTTGAACGCGTCGCAGAACCTCACGAAGCGCGCGGACTTGACCGCGGCGTCAATGTCGAGCACGCCGGCCATGTGGTAGGGCTGGTTGGCAACAATCCCAACTACGCGCCCGCCGATCCTGGAGAAGCCGACCAGAATGTTCTGGGCGAAGTTCTCGTGGACCTGCATCATCTCGCCGGCGTCGACGACCCCTTGGATCACGTCGAGCATGTTGTACGGCTGGGTGGGGTTATCGGGTATCACGTGGGCGAGGCCCGGATCGGACGTTTCTACGTCGTATCCGGGGTCCGCCTTCGGGGGGTCTTGCATGTTGTTGAGCGGCAAGAATCCGAGCAGTCGCCGCACCTCTGACAGGCAGGCTTCCTCCCCGTCGATGGCGAAGTGGGCGACGCCGCTGCGGACCGAGTGCGCCGCCGCGCCGCCGAGGTCTTCGTGGGACACGTTCTCGCCGGTCACAGAGCGGATCACGTCCGGCCCGGTTATGTACATCTGGCCGACACCGGAGGCCATGAAGATGAAATCTGTGAGTGCGGGGGAGTAGGTAGCTCCACCGGCAGCCGGGCCGAGAATGACCGAGATCTGGGGTATAACGCCGGATGCCCAGACGTTCTTGTGGAAGATCGCGCTGTATCCGGCGAGGCTGTCTATGCCCTCCTGGATACGGGCGCCGCCGGAGTCGATCAGGCCCACGACTGGCGCCCCGGTGGTCGTCGCGAGGTCCATTACCTTGCATATCTTACGGGCCACCACCTCGGACAGTGAGCCGCCAAACACGGTGAAGTCCTGGGCATAGACGAATACGATCCGGCCGTCGACCTTGCCGTGGCCGGTTACGACGGCGTCTCCGAGGTACTGCTGGTCGGCGAGGCCGAAGTCGGTGGCACGGTGTATGACGAACGTGTCAATCTCTTGGAAGGAACCCTCATCAAGCAGAATGTCGATGCGCTCTCGCGCAGTCAACTTGCCCCGGCCGTGCTGGGCGTCGATGCGCCTCTGACCGCCGCCGAGCATCGACTGCTTGCGCATCTGGCGAAGCTGTGACCGCCTGTCGACTTTGCGTCTGATGACCAACTCTGAAGTGCCTTTGGGTGTGCAGGCACAAGTTTACAGAGATTCACAACGGCGGGCAACACGGCGGTCTTGTTGCTTTGCTGTCGTGGTTCGGGAAGGAGATTTCACATAAGTGCAAAACACTTATATGACTGGGATAGAGTGATGATATTCGAGTCATGGTAGAGGGCAACACCGGCTGCGCTATCTGTATCTGGCGTTATCACAGTACGGAATATAGTTGCCGAGTTTTCGGGGGCGTTGAAGAGTTTTTCAAAAACCTGCACCTTCTGCACCTTCTGCCCCCGTCAAAGCTGAGCGAGGCGCGGTCCAGCTTTGGACTGCGGTGCACTTTTAGAAATCCTTTCTGCACCGCTTCTGCACCGCTTCTGCACCTCCTGCACCCGTTGGCCTTGTTTCGGTGACGATTTGGGCGCTGTTCATTGCGATTCACAATAATGAGTGCGCCGGGGTCTTTGGGATGTCGATCATGCAGCGGGGGATTCGAAGCAGGCGGGTCTGTCTTTTTTCGATGATTGCAGCGCGATCACTGTTACCCCTCCAGAGGGGAGAGTGCGGAGAGCGGCTAGAGGAGGAGGTTGATACGCTTGTGGTATTCATGTGTTCTATGGGTAGTGTAGCATAGGGAGAGAAGGGTGTGCCAAGTGAGAGTTGAACACTTGCGCACTCGGTGCTAACGTAGTTGGCGCTTCGAGCATCGGATGGGCCGCAGAAGGCCGGGATTGAATTGGAGGGAGAGTTTTGAGACTACTGATTGCCGGATGCGAGTATTCTGGAACTTCTACGCTGGCGTTCGCCATCGACGACTGGCTGTACGAGAAGATGGGAGTCCGGTTCTCGTTGATCCACGACCACTGGAAGCTGCCGGGAACCAACGGGCATCCCCAGGCAGATATGACGGACGACGAACGCGGCCAGGTCCTGGCGCTGAGTCCAGAGCTCAAGGAGATGACGCAGAGGCACAGCCTCTACTACCACATCCAGGCCAACATATGGAACGGACCGGATTGGCTTTCGATCGGGCTTCACATGGACGACGGCGCGTACGGCCCGCTGTACTTCGGCTACGGTGGCGACGGACAGCCTCACGACCGGAAGGTGGTGGGCCAGCAGGTGGAGGGTTCGATCCTGCGGTTCGCGCCGGACGTGACGCTGGTGCACGTAACGGCGTCGGCGGACGTGATCGCCAAACGCATGAGGGAGAATCCGCACCCCAACAGTCACTTCAAGGAAGAGGACATCCAGCACGCGCTGGACTGGTTCGCGGAGGCCAGCGAGCGTTGCCTGTTCAGTCACAAGATAACGCTGGACACGAGCTCATCGTCCGTAGAAGAGACGATGGCGGAGTTTGAGGTGAAGATCAAACCGCATCTTAGCGAGGTGGATAGGTCGCGCATCCTGGTACACAACAACTGGGGATAGCGGCTCGTCAATAGGCTCGCCATCGGTTCGCGATGGGCATTCGGCGGTCGCGTCCGAAGTTGCGCGGCGTGATCTTAATTCCGGGGGCGGCCTGCCGACGCTTGTACTCGGACCGGTCAACGAGGTCGACGACCTTCTTGACGACATCTGGGTCGTTTCCCAGGGCGATTATCTCGTCGAAGCTGAGGTCGTCTTCGACGTACGCCTTGAGTATGGGGTCCAGCTTCTCGTAGGGCGGCAGGCTGTCCTGGTCGAGCTGGTCGGGCCTCAGCTCCGCACTCGGAGGCTTGTCGATAACCGACAGCGGGATCAGGGGCTCTTGCTCTATCGAGTTGCGGAACCTTGCCAGGTTGTAGCACATGACCTTGGGGACGTCCTTGATGACCGCGAATCCGCCGGACATGTCTCCGTAGATCGTCGCGTACCCGGTCGCCATCTCGCTCTTGTTGCCGGTCGTCAGCACCAGACAGCTGAGCTTGTTGGACAGGGCCATTATGAGGTTGCCGCGGATCCTGGACTGGATGTTTTCTTCAGCTACACCCCAGCCGGTGCCCTCGAAATGGGGGGCGAGAGTATCCAGCATGGCTTTGAAAGATGCCTCAATCGGCAGCGTCCACAGCTCAATGCCGAGGTTTTCCGCCAGCAGCTTGGCGTCCACGACACTGCCTTCGGAGGAGAACCTGGACGGCATGGAGACGCCGACGACGTTATTGGACCCCAGCGCGTCGACGGCGATCGCGGCGACCAGGCTGGAGTCGATGCCTCCTGAGAGCGCGATAAGCACCTTGCTGAAGCCGCACTTGCGAACGTAGTCCCTCGTGCCGAGCTTCAGCGCGTGATAGACCTCCTCCGGCCCGTCGTAGAACCGGCCCGTCGTAGCGCCGTTCCCCAAAGGCCGCCTTTGTTCGCCGCGCCAGCCGGAGACCTGTATCAGCTCCCCGCGCCCTGGTCCGACGAGGGCCGATGTGTCCTCTTTTCGCGGCCTCGGCTCTCTCAGTCTGGACCTGAACACCGACTCCACGTCAAGATCGACAATCAGCAGGTCTTCCTCGAACTGGCTTGCCGAGGCGACGGAGCTGCCGAGTGGATCGAAGACCATGCTGGCGCCGTCAAAGACCAGCTCGTCCTGTCCGCCGACGAGGTTCACGTATGCCAAGAAGACCTCGTTGTCCGCGGCGCGGGTCGCGAGCATCTTGTCTCTGAAACCACGCTTGCCGGCGTGGAAGGGCGATCCGTTGATGTTGACGATCACCTCCGCGCCCGCGGCTCGCTGGGCCACGGTCGGGCCGACGGGGTACCAGATGTCCTCGCAGATGTTAACGCCGACCGCCGTGCCGTTTACCACGTACACCTGGGAGGACTCGCCCGGTCGAAAGTAGCGGTCTTCGTCGAACACGCCGTAGTTCGGCAGGAACTGCTTGTGGTACACGTCCACCAGTCGACCGTCGTATGCCAGGCCAGCGGCGTTGTAGACCTCCGAGTCGCGCGCGTCCGCGAATCCCACGACGACGGCGATTCCCTCCGATGCCGCGGCGACCCGCTCGACGCATCGCCGGTTCTCGTCCAGGAACTGGGGCTTCAGGAGAAGGTCCTCGGGCGGGTATCCGGGGACGGCGAGCTCTGGGAACGCTATCAGATCGACTTGCGACCGGCGCGCCTGGGCGATGCAGTCCAGAATACGCGCCGTGTTGCCGTGCAGGTCACCGACAGTGACGTTGATCTGGGCCAGCGCTATTCTGAGAGTGCGCATCAACTGTCCCGGACTGCCGCGATATTCAGGCGCTCTTGACGAAGCGCTCGATGCGGTCGAGCGCCTTTTCGATGTTCTCAGTGGAGTTGGCGAACGAAAACCTCACGAATCCGTCGCCGTACTCGCCGAACGCCTCACCCGTCAGGCAGGCTACTCCGGCCTTGTTGAGGAGGTCGTCGGCGAACTGCTGGCTGCTCATTCCGGTATCTTCGATGTTTGGAAACACGTAGAAGGCGCCCTTGGGCACGCGGCACCGGATGCCCTTGATCTGGTTGAGGCCCTCCACGATGATGTCTCTGCGCCTCTTGAACTCGGCGACCATGGCGTACGAGTCGTCCTGCGGCCCGCTGAGCGCCTCCAGGGCCGCCATCTGAGTGAAGCTGGCAGTACACGACACGCTGTTGGTGGCGAGCCTGGAGATGGGTTCGACCAGCTCCAGCGGCATTACCCCGTACCCGATGCGCCACCCAGTCATGGCGTAGGACTTGGAGAATCCGTCGAGGATGATAGTCCGCTCGCTCATGTCCGGGAAGGTGGAGACGGAGTGGTGCTCCCCCTCGTACAGGAACTTGCTGTAGATTTCGTCGGACAGCACGATGATGTCGTGCTCCTTGGCAAGCTCCGACAGCCGTTGGAGGTCTTCTTGGGGAATGACGGAGCCGCACGGGTTGTTGGGGGAGTTGATGACCATCAGCTTGGTGCGACCCGTGATCTGGCCGGCTATCTCGTCGATGTCTATGTTGAAGTCCTTCGATTCATGAAGCTGCATCGGCACCGGAACGCCGCCTACGAAGCTGATCATGGACTCGTAGATGGGGAATCCGGGGTTCGGATAGAGCACCTCGTCGCCTGGATCGACTACCGCCATAATCAGGAAGAACATGATGGGCTTGCCGCCCGGCGTCACGACCACGTTGTCGCCGGTCACCGAGACTCCGCGGGTTTCGCGTATCTCGTTGGCTATACGCTCTCGCAACTCCGGGTAGCCCGGAGAGGGGCTGTAGCTGGTGTAGCCTTCGTCGAGGGCACGTTTGCCCGCGTCCACGATATTGGATGGAGAGTTGAAGTCCGGCTCTCCTATCTCGAGGTGGATAACATCCATTCCCTCGGCTTCCAGGAGACGGGCCTTGGCCAGAACCTCGAAAGCAGACTCGGTCCCTAGCCGGGACATTCTCTGAGCGATTTTCATTCAGTCAACCTCGGTTGCGTTCCTGTACAGGGAGAGTCCATTGCGACAGTATACACTGTGAAATCATATGGTGTGATACAATCCAGATGCGTCCATCCATAGTACACAGGGGGGTCTTCAGTTGAAAGTCATTCTCGGTGTCCCAAGGGGATTTTGCGCCGGTGTCGTCCGTGCGATAGACGTTGTGGAGCTGGCGCTCAAGAAGTACCCGCGCCCTGTGTTCGTCAAGCATCAGATCGTCCACAATCCCTATGTGGTCAAATCCCTAGAGGACAAGGGGGCCAGGACGGTCGAAGACGTCGATGAGATTCCCGAAGGGGCGACGGTCGTTTTCTCAGCGCACGGGTCTCCCCCGGAGGACTTTCAGAAGGCCAAGGAGCGCGGTCTGCACGTGATAGACGCGACCTGCCCGCTGGTGACCAAGGTCCATAACGAAGCGCTGAAATACGGCAGGGAAGGGCGCAGGCTCGTCCTGGTGGGGCATCGCGGCCACCAGGAGGTCAAGGGTACGATGGGGCAGGCGGATATGCACCTGGTCGACGATCGCGAGAGCGACGTAATGCCCGAATGGGGCGGAGATACCCCCATCGCAGTACTGACCCAGACCACGCTGTCGGTAAACGACACCAAGAATGCGATTTCGCAGATCAAGGGCCGTTTCTCGGACGTATTAGTGCGGAACGATCTCTGCTACGCCACCACCAACCGCCAGGCCGCAGTCGATGAGCTATCCGCGGTCGTCGATCTGGTGCTGGTCGTGGGGGCGCAGAACAGCTCCAACTGCAATCGACTTCGGGAGGTCGCCGAGGCGAACGGTGTCAGGTCCTTCCTCATCAATGGACCGGAAGAGCTTGACGAGAGCTGGCTGGAGGGCGTCGAGAACGTTGGCATCACCTCCGGCGCTTCTACCCCTGAAGATTTGGTCATGTCGGTGATAGATACGCTGGCGCCTGACGAGGTCACCACCATCGACGGCGCTGACGAGGATGTCAGCTTTGTCCTGCCCCGCGAGTTCAGGAACTAGCTGCTCCTCCGACGTATGGAGCTGATACTCGACAGCCTACTCGAAGGCGCTCGACGCGCACGGGGAACGGTGATAATCGTCGATGTCTTCAGAGCGTTCACCACGGCCGCGGTCGCCTTCTCCAGGGGAGCCAAGCAGATAGTCCTCGTGGCAGAGGTGGAAGAGGCGCTGGCCCTGAGAGAGCGAGGGGTCGGAGAGATCTGTATGGGAGAGGTCGGGGGCAAGAGACCCGATGGATTCGACTTCGGCAACTCGCCGTACGATATCAGCCGCGCCGACGTCGCGGGCAAGACCATAATCCAGTCGACGCGGGCGGGTACTGTGGGCATGGCGGCCGCCTCCCACGCCGAGCGTCTATAC
>JAKZVY010000026.1:0-3338 GCA_047515825.1 Dehalococcoidia bacterium | reverse complement strand
GGATGATCCAAAGGGCCGCGACGCAGAGCACCGCGATGTATGCCGCCAGGACGAGGAAAGAGTGCAACTGGCCCGGCAGCTCAGCGATCCTAACCAGACCGCCGGTCTCGGTGAAGATATCTCGATCTTCGACTATCCATGCATTGCTGCTGACTCCAGCTTCGGTCATCCATGCGGCGACATTGGGTCCAAGAAGGAAATCGGTTATGTTGCCGAACCAGTCGACCAGGCCGCTGAGAGTGCCGATGAGTGTGAGCTCCACGAAGTGGTATGTGAGAGAGATGGCGATACCAATGCTCGATGACGAGGTCAGCACCGAGAGGAACAGGGCCAGCACGATGTACGGGACCAGCCCGTAGACCGCCTTGCCGAACATCACCGCGACGGTGGACCACCGGCCTGAATCCGCAAGCCCACCGCCGTCGCCACTGATGAGCGAAGCGGCGATCAAGCTGCTGACCACGATGCCCAGGCCGACGATGACGAACCCTGCGCTGCCCAACAGAAGTAGCGACAGTACTTTCGCGCCCAGGAGCCGCCAGCGTCCGGTGCCTCTGGTCAGGACCGTCCGCAACGTGCCCCAGCCATACTCGACGCCCATAGCAGACGAGGCCAGGATCATGATGAGCAGAATCCCGAAGGTGTTGGCGACACCGAGGCCATTGGCAAGGCTGCTCGGGAGGACCAAGCCCTCACGGTATCGGTCGCGGTCCCGAGCGTCGCGTTCGAGCCGCTCCTCACATCCCCGCGCTCGTGCCTCGTCTACGTTCTCAATGGCGTCCTGTTGGTACCGCTCCGGGACAAGCGCCAACTTGGCATCGACGCTGCCGTCTGCGATGTCGGCGCATGAGATGCGGACATTGACAGGGGGTGCGGCGTCCGAGCGAATACTCCATAAGGTGCGTCCATAGCTGTCAACACTGCGGTACGAAAAGTAGCCGCTCCACAGGGTGGCCTGCGAAATAACTACGGCGATGCCCAGGAGTATCCAGGCCATCCACCGGTGGCGGAGCTTGAACCACTCCCACCGTGTGAGGCGTAGCATCGGGGCGATCATTCGATCTCCTTCCAGAGGCAGAGGGCCGCCAGTCAGGCTCCTTTGGCGCCTGCCACATCCCGCCGCACGAAGAGCAGGAGGGTGGCTGCGCCTAGCACGACGATGTATCCCAGGAGTACCACGAAGGCGTGCAGGTTGTCCGGCAGATCATGCAGTGGAATCGGAGAAGCCAGACCGCGGGTTGTCTGGACTCCGGTCTCGGCCATCCAGGCGACGGCGTTATGCCCCAGCAGGAAGTCAGCGACGCCGTCGAACCCGTCGAACATGTTGACGAGGAAGCCGAATACGATGGTCTCGCCGAAGTAATACCCCAGCGAGACCGCTGTTCCGGATCCCACCGACGAGGTCAGTACAGTGAAGAAAATGGCCAGCAGGGCGTATGGGGTCAGCCCATAGACCGTCTTGCCGAACATGACGGCGGCGGTGGACCACTCGCCGGAGTCGGCGAGCCCGAACCCGTCGCTGAGGGTGAGCAGTGAGACTGCCAGGCTGCTTGCGATGATCGTCAGCGAAAGGAAGAGCAGTCCGGCGGCCACGATCAGCACGAGCGCAAAGACCTTCGACATCAGAAGCTGCCACCGGCCCGTACCCCTCGTCAAGACCGTCCGTAAGGTGCCCCAGCCATACTCGACCCCTATCGCCGACGAGGCCAGAATCACGACTAGAAATACGCCGATGGTGTGCGCGACACCGAGGCTATTGGAAAGGCTGTCCGGGAGGATGAAGCTCTGGCGGGATTTCTCGCGAAACAGCCTCTCCTGCTCAGCCTCCTCCGCGCAGATTTCGCGGAACCGGGCCTGTTCCGTCTCGGACAAACTCTCCACCTCAGGGGGCAGTCGCCCTCCCTTGAATCCGTGACATGTGAAGATCACAGGGTCCTCTTCGTGTGCCTCGATCGTGGGGAACCCCCCTCCCTCGCTACGAGCCGAGACCTCGCCTCTCTCCCTAGGCTCGGAGAGAGAAAAACCGTGGCGGAATTCTCTGTCGTAGTCCGTGGACTGGTACGAAATGTAGTAGGCCAGGAGGGTGATCTGGACAACCAGGGCGACGATTCCGAGGAGTATCCACGGCATCCAGCGGTGGCGGAGCTTGAACCACTCCCAGCGGGTGAGGCGCAGGACGTGCACGATCATTCGCCTGTTGCCCCTGCGATGTCCTTGCGCATAAAGAGCCAGAAGGCAGCCACACCGAGAACGACGATGTATGCCGCGATGACAAAGAATGCGTGCATCTGACTCGACGGATCATTCACTGGGAACATCGCTCCCCCACCAGTCGCGCGGACGCCCGTCTCTGTCATCCATGAGGTAACGCTGGGACCCAGCAGGAAGTCGGTCACCGTGCTGAACCAGCCGAACGGGCCGCCCAGAATCTGGACGAGTATCGATTCTGCGAAGTAGTAGGCCAGGCCGATCGCGATTCCCATGCTCGATGATGAGGTCAGAACCGACAGGAACAGTGCCAGAATGGCGTATGGCGCCAGCCCGTAGACCGCCTTGCCGAACATCACAGCCACTGTCGACCACTCGCCGGCATCGGCTAGTCCCCCACCATCGTCCAAGACCAGCGAAGCGGCGACGAGGCTGCTGGCCGCGACAGTGAGACCGGCGATGATGAACCCCACGGCGCTCAACAGCAGGAGCGACAACACCTTCGCTCCCAGGAACTGCCACCTGCCAATACCCCTGGTCAACACTGCTCGCAAGGTGCCCCAGCCATACTCGACTCCCATCGACGACGGACCCAGGATTACGATGAGGATCACCCCGATGGCGTGCGCGATACCGAGGCTATTGGAAAGACTGCCCGGAAGGATGATCCTCTGGCGCATCTCCTCGCGGAACCGCCTCTCCTCCTCATCCAGGTTCTCGCAAAGATCGCGGTGTCGCTCGATCTGTTCGTAGAAGACATCCTCGTCCATCCCCTCCGGCGGGGAAAAAACGTGCCCTGCCTCGAAATCGCTACATCTGAGTGAGGAGGAGTAGCCGCCGCCCGGGTTTGAATCGCTAACCATCGTGAGGCTGAGGTCCGTGGTCCGGTACGAAATATAGGTGCCCCACAGGGTTCGAGTGTTTCCCAACTCGATGGGACGCCGGCGATTACAGCCCTTCATCCAAAGTAGCGACTGAGACCATAGTGTGTAAGCCCGAATCCACCGAAGGAGGGCGTCGGGTTAGCGTCCTGAGGCGGCAAGAAGGTGCTCCTGTGCTTCTGGGATAATGGTTTTGTAGCAAAAAAACGGCCCCGGAAAAGGAGCACCCAGTAGATGCTGCCACGCAAC
>JAKZVY010000025.1:0-3545 GCA_047515825.1 Dehalococcoidia bacterium | reverse complement strand
GCCCTGAGCTTAGGTTGGAGTAGGTCGAGCGTGTGCTGGAATCACCTATCCGAGTGCAGATTCAAGACAATGGACGCATCCGGCGCTGGGGATACATCAGGGAACGCGGGCGTTATCTTCGAGTGATCACGGAGTCGGACGGAGAGACGGTGCACAATGCCTTTTTCGATCGCCGTTTCCGAGAAGATAGGTAGGAGAAGCGAGATGGAGATACAGTACGACTCCGATGCCGACATGCTGTACATCGGTTTCTTGAAGCATCCCAGTACAGAGTCCGAGGAGATTGCGCCAGGGTTCGTCCTGGACTACGACGCGGAAAACCGGATCGTCGGGATCGAGATCGAGGGCGGAACATCGCTGGCCGATCTGTCGAGGCTCGATGTGTCCGGCCTGCCTCTGGCTGGGTTAGTTCTAACCGGTCACGCCACACCTGAGACAACGGGAGACTAGAATCTGAGGTGATCGCCATGCAGTATGACTACATCATAGTTGGAGCCGGGTCGGCCGGGTCGGTGCTGGCGTCGAGGCTGACCGAAACCCCGGCCCGTTCCGTGCTGCTGCTGGAGGCAGGGCCCGACTACTCAGATTTCGAGACCATGCCGGACAACGTTAAGTTCGGCAACAGCATGTGGGACGCGGCGTACGGTGCGGAGGCGGAAACCTGGGGCTACATGGCGACCGCGACGCCGGACCGCGAGTCGTTCCCCTTGCCGCGCGGCAAGCTGACCGGAGGCTCCAGCTCGGTCAACGGCCAGGTCTTCTTCAGGGGCATCCCGGCGGACTACGACGAGTGGGCGGAGCTAGGCTCGCCTGAATGGTCGTTCGTCAACGTGCTGCCATACTTCCGGAAGTCCGAGACCGACCTCACCTTTGGCGCGGACGACTTCCACGGGGGCGACGGGCCTATTCCGGTCCGCCGCTACTCGAAAGAGGAGATGCTGCCGGTGCCCCAGCGGTTCTGGGAGACTTGCCTGGAAGCCGGATATCCGGATGCACCGGACCAGAATCACCCCGACGCCGAAGGCGTCAGTCCCCTTCCTCTGAACAACGTCGATGGCGTGCGGATGAGCACCAATCTCACCTACCTGTCGATGGCGCGTCACCGCCTGAACCTGACAATCCGGTCGGGCGTGCTCGGCCATAAGATACTATTTGATGGGGACCGCGCAGTTGGCATCGAGGCAGAGAGTAGCGGCGACACCTTCAGGGTGTACGGGCGGGAGGTCATCCTGTCCGGCGGCGCCATCAACTCGCCGCAGCTTCTCATGCTCTCAGGCGTAGGCCCTCGGGCGCACCTCGAATCGCTCGGCATTCCGATCGTCCACGACCTGCCGGGCGTGGGTGAGAACCTCAGAGACCACCCGGCGGCGTTCATGCTGTTCAAGACGAACCTCGAAGACCCGCCGGAAGACTCGCCGGGCGTACAGGTCGGGATGCGTTACACGACGCCCGGCTCGCCGCACCGGAACGACATGCAGATGACCCCGATCTTGCTCACCAGCGAACACCGCCCCGCGACGGTCCTTATACCGGAGCGAGGGACTTACACCGGATTTAGCGTCGCGCTGCAGAAAGCGGTAACCGCAGGGCGGATCACCCTGACCTCAACCGACCCGCGCTCACAGCCTCACCTGGACTACCGGTACCTGACCGACCCCTGGGACCGCGAGCGGATGCGAGGCGCGGTCAGGACGTGCATCGAGTTGACTCAAAGGTCGCCGCTCGCCGACGTGCTCGAAGAGCGGATCACTCCGACCGACGACGACCTTTCGAGTGACGAGGCGCTGGACGCCTGGCTGCTAGCAAGTGTCGGTACTCAGCACCATTCTTCGGGCACCTGCAAGATGTGTCCTGCCTCTGACCACATGGCAGTGGTGGACCAGTACCTGAGGGTACATGGACTGAACGGTCTGCGCGTTGTGGACGCCTCAATCATGCCCGACGTCGTCCGCGCCAACACCAACGCCACCACGATAATGATCGCAGAAAAGGCTGCCGAGTGGATTGCCGAGGGTGTTTAGGCGGTGTTGACGTTTCGCCGCAATTGTCTGAACTGTGATTTGTGGGATTCAGTGATTGCCGTGATTCTTTCGATCTCGTCGGCTGAGCCGAGATTCAACATGATGTCTGAACTTGGAACAGGTGAGCATGTCAACAAGTCAACACGGCTTAGTCTTTGAGCACCTGCGGCTGTTCGCGGTAGAGGGATTTGACCCTGCGCCAGTCCATCGCAACCAGGACGACGGCCAGGCCGAGGTAGATGAAAGCGAAGATGCGGCGCGCGTCCTCGTCCGGGAACAGTAGGTGGGCGATGAACAGTACCAGAAGAATCGCGCCCGTCTTCCAACTGATGACCCGCTTGGCTATCAGTAGCACTCCGAACAGGGACACGGCCGTCGTGAGCAGGAACTCGATGCCCTGTCTGTCGTCCAGCGGAAAGTTGAGGACCTCGCCCGCGGAAATGCTGAATATCATGGTCATGCTGCCGATCAGCAGGGTGAGCTGATTGACCTGTGAGGCGACCAGGGCGGTCAGTCCTGCCACGGGGTGGGCCCTCAGACTGAACAGCACAGCGACGATGATCTCAGGCGACTCCGAGGCCAGGGGCGCGATCCATTGGATCAAGAGGAACTCGTCGATTCCGAATTGCGTCCCGGTCTCGACCAGCCCTTCGACAAACGGCTCGGCCGCCACAAGGATGATGCCGGCAGAATAGATGAACAGGAAGATTACCACCACGCGACGCGCAACGGTGGGGAACGATCCGATCAGAGCGGCGGCTCCGATGAGGTCCGGCTCCTCCACGTCCCTCGTGGAGCTTATCCACAGGTAGGCGATGTAAATGCCGATAAGCCCGACTGCCAGGATCACGTGAACCTGGTGCATGGCGAATATCAGCAGCGTCGCTAGGGTCGCGATTGTGAGGACTGGAATCTCGAGGCCCAGCTCTCCGCGCATGTCGAGTGTCCGTCGACGTTTGAGCCAATAGATGAGTATCACGACGGACCAGCCGAGACCTATCAGCAGCCGATTCGAGCCGGTCACGTTGGCCGCGACACGTGACATCTCGTTCGTAAGCTCCCTGGTCTCGGTGTTGAACGACGCGCCTGCGTCCCAGGCCAAGACGGCCTCGATTGCGTACTCAGGCAGGATGGCGATCAGGGCAAGAACCGCGATTGCGAAGGAGGCAGAGACGTCGAACTGAGCCGCCTCGGCGGCCCATGAGAGGAGGAACGCGCCTCCTACGATTCCCAGACCGTAGATCAGAGAGGCGACCATCGGGTCGACATCGGCTCCCGAGAGCCTGAGGACGATCGCCGGAATGCCCGCCAGCAGAAATAGTGCGACTGCGGTCCAGAGCTTGCGGTCTGCAGTCTCTACTCTCAAGTCACGCACGACGTCCGGAGGTTGCTATGCCATAGGAAGGAACAGTGGGAGTTTAGCCACACCCCAACGTGGCGGTCAACCGCCGGACCCGTGCTCTCTATCTCGCAATGAAACTGGGCGCTTTGCTAGAATCTTCCGAACCCGTACGCCCCAGCGAC
>JAKZVY010000024.1:0-4649 GCA_047515825.1 Dehalococcoidia bacterium | reverse complement strand
TGTCTTTTGCGTCCGGTTGGCTTGGGGGGATCGAGTTGTCTAATCAGCGGCTCGATCTCTTCCCAGAGATCATCCGGTACCTCCCAGATCGTCTCAAGACTATCTTGCTTCGACACGTAGCATGCACCTCTTCGAACAAGTTCGGCATCTATGTTAGTCAAAGTCTTGGACACCGTCCAGTGTTTTGAGATAGTCTCTTAGTGGACTGCCAAGACTAGCCGAACGGCCACCACCAGCGGCGCTTCCCTTCGGATTGAGCGGCTTGCCGCGACGCACTCTCAGGGATCGGAACCTGGATGGGCAGGCGGCTGAAGAGTCCCAACTGGCCCAGCACCCGATGGAACTGCTCCAGCTGGAGCGGCTTTCGGGCATACCTGCTGGGAGGAATGGAGTAGGACTCGAGCAGGCTGGACTCGGCCTCCGTTCCGGTCAGCAGCATCACGGGGATCGTGACGAGATCGGCGTCCTGGCTCAGATCCGCCAGAACCTCCATGCCGTCCTTGTTCGGAAGACGGAGGTCCAACAGGATCAGGTCGGGCCTCGGGGCGTCCGAGTGTTCGCCCTCTTTTCTCAGGACCGAGAGCGCTATGTCGCCATCCTCAACGTGGGTGATGTTGGTCTGCTGATGCGACTGCTCTATGGTGTCCTGCGCCAGTCGAGCGTCGGCCGGGTTGTCCTCGACCAAGAGGATCTCAAGCAGTCTGTCACCTAATCCGGAAACCATTGGAATAACCTCCTTGCTAACCGGCCACTCTATTGGGCAACCGGGATGTTAAATCTGAAGGTTGAGCCTTCGCCAACCTCAGAGTCGACCCAGATTCGTCCCCCGTGCCGCTGCGCGATCTTGCTGCACAGCGCGAGTCCTATACCGGTCCCCTCGTATCGGGACCTTGAATGGAGGCGTGTGAACATTCCGAAAATCCCGGCACGGTGCTGAGGGGCTATGCCTATTCCGTTGTCCTGGACGGCAAACACCCAGTCGTCGTCACGGATCTCGGCCCATACGCGGATATGCGGGTCGGCATCGCCCCGGAACTTCAGGGCGTTGCCAATGAGATTCTGGAACAGCCTGGAGAGCTGAGACTCGTCACCGTTGATGACGGGAAGCCGTGAACATTCGACCACCGCGGTGGCCTGCCGGATGGTATGATCCAAGACGCCAAGCACATACTCCGCGACGCGGTTGCAGTTGACCGGTTGGAATGGTCTGCCCTGCGTTTCGACGCGTGAGTAGTCGAGCAGATCGTCGATGAGCGTGCGCATCCGCTCGGCGCCGTCCACGGCGTAGTGGATGAACTCCCTCGCGTTATCGTCCAAGGCGTCGGCATATCTGTCACGTGTGGGTCCGATGTAGGAGGTAATGGTCCTCAGCGGCTCCTGGAGATCGTGAGACGCCGCATAGGCGAACTGTTCCAGGTCATCGTTGGAGCGGGCAAGGTCCTGCTGGATACGCACGATGTCGGCGTACAGCAGAGAGTTGGCAATCGCGGGGGTGATCTCAGCCGCGACCCGCGACATGATCTCGGCGTGCTTTTCAGTGTAGGCGTTCAAGATCGATGATCTGGCGTTGAGGACGCCGAACAGCTCCCCGCGGTAGATCATGGGCGCGAGCACCACGGATGGATAGCCGATGAAATTGGGATAACGCTCCTCCAGGATCTTCGGGTCTCCCTGTATAACACGGGCTCGCCTTGAGATGACAGCCTCGTTGGTGACGGTGCCTTCGAGATCGGCGACCTCGCCTTGCTGGCGACCGGGCACCGCATCTCCGAGGACATAGGCGTTGGCGAAGGTGTTGTCGTCCAGATTCACCAAGCTGATGGCGAGCCGGTCGAAGTGGATCAGCGTGCGAAGCTGCTCGGCAAATCCGGCGTAGACGTCGTCGATGTCGAGGCTGGAGCTGATAATCCGGCCGATCTCGCCGAGAAGCGCGTTCTCCTGGGCCAACATTCGCATCTCTTCGCCGGCAGCGCGCATAGCCTCCTGCGACGCCTTGTGGGGGGTGATGTCGTGCGAGTAGATACGAATGACAATAGCTTCCGGAATATAGACAATTTTCTGGTCAAAGGTGGAGCCCATCACTTCCACTTCCCTGGAGAGGAAGCCGCCGGCCTCGCGCATCAGCCTGCCGAGCAGGGGGCCGAGGTCGCGTGCCAGAGGATGGAACGATCCCCTTGCGTACCGTTCGCCGAACAGATCCTGGGCGGCGGGGTTGAGGTATGTCACGTTGCCGTCCAAGTCGGTTTCGACGATCGGATTGGGGTTGTACTCGGGGAACGATGCGAGGCGGTTGGCAAGCTGTTCAGCGTCTGAGCGCTCCTGCTCTTCAGACGTCTGTCCGGCCCCGACCAGGCGCCGAACTATGCCAGCCAGGTGGTTTTCGCGGCTCTGCATTCAGCTACCTCGGTCCACTGGTTCAAGCGCTTCGCCGGATGAAGCACTGTAACCTGGACTACGTTCCTAACCGTGCTCCCGGATTAAGGCCGACTTGCCGTATCCACTCAGGGGCCATCAGCTTGGGGCCGCCGGCGGGCTGTACGCGGCCCACGAATATCGCGCCGCCCTCAGCGGCAACCGTGAACCCCTCAGCGCTGACCTCGACGACCTCTCCGCCGGCTCGGCCGGTGTCGCCGTCCAGCCTGGTGGCCCTGAAGAGTCCGACGGGGGAGCCGTCCAGGGTGGTGTTGGCACCTGGGCTTGGGTCGGCGCCTCTCACCATGTTATAGACTTCGTCAACAGTCTTCTTCCAGTCTATCACCACATCCTCAGCGCGGCACCAGCCTTCATAGGTGGCCTGAGAGTGATCCTGGTCGATCCTGGGCGCGGAGCCATCCCTGACCATCTGGACCGACTCCACCATCGCGTCGACACCCATAGGATACAGCTTTCCGAAATAGAGAGAGCCGAGGGTGTCGTCCGGGATGATCTCCACCTCTTTCTGGAGCAGCACCGGGCCGGTGTCCAGTCCCTTGTCCGGCCAGAATATCGACAGGCCGGTCTTCTTCTCTCCCCAGATTATGGGCCAGTTTATGGAGCTTGGTCCGCGGTGCCTGGGCAGCAGCGACGGGTGATACTGGATGGCGCCGTGGGTTGGGGCTTGGAGTATCTCCTCCGGAACGATGTCGGTGACGAAGGCCATGACGCAGAGATCGGCGTTGAGGTCGCGGAACGCGTCGATTGCCGCTCTGCGCCTCATCCGTCGGAACTGGAAGACCGGGATGCCGTGTTCGCCAGCCTCGTGCTTGATGGGATCGGCCGGCCGGCCTTCGCGGTCGGGAGGGCAGAATACGCCCACGACGTTCTCACCGGCGTCGGTCAGCGCGGCGAGCACGTCTTTGCCGAACGCGGCCTGGCCGATAACGACGATTTTCATGTCATTCGCCATGATTAAGCCTTGCCGATCACCCTCACCTATCAAGGGAGAGGGGTACTCCGCCGCCCCTGCCTCTTTGGATTCCCGCCCCGTATCGGAGTACGGGACATACTTTCGCGGGAATTACGGTAGGGCAAGAGCCGATTGTTTCCAGACTGTACCACCACAAGCACGGTTCGGCAATGGTGTTGGGGAAGCGCGATTGACTACGCATCCGGCACATCGCTAGAATCAGGTTCAACGGCGGGTGTCCGCCGAATCCGGACGCTAAAAGGAGGGACAGTGCCATATGGACTCAAGCTTCATTAGAAAGGTCGAAAAGGCCAAGGGCTACGCGCTGCAAAGAGAGAGGGTGAGCTTCAGCAGTTGTACCGTGCAGTTCCAGGGCGACAACGGAGACCATACGATAAGTTATGAAGCGGGGAACTGGCACTGCGACTGCGATTACTACATCGGCCGCGATACGTGTACTCACATCATGGCCATGGAGATGATGTTCGAGGGGATGGTGTCGCCGGTGGTGGCGATGACCGCCTGAGACAAAATCATATTCGTATAGAAGGGCCGCCTGTTTGACAGGCGGCCTTTTTGGTTTGGGGTGGCGAGCATCCACGAAGGGCACTAAGTGCGCCAAGGGGCTAGAGCCAGATTTTGATGGGGTTGCGGTCGATGCGGTTTAGACGGTCGGCTCCGCTGAGAGTAGTAAGGATGTCAGTATTTATGGGCATTATGTATCCGGGGGACCGCCGTCGGTGTGGGATGGATAGATCTTGGCGAGCTTCTTTCGTCTGCGTTCTTCTATTTCGGGCCACTGCTTCTGCCGCTCAAGCCGCAGTTTGATGTCAGCCCTGAGCTTGGCAGCCGCCTCGGCGGCGTAGGGCTCTATCTCTTCATCCGTCCATTTCATGTAGGCGGACATGTCGACTTCAGGAGCATCGGGGTCGGGAGTGATTATTCCGTCTTCTTCCATCTGATTGAGCTCGGCGATGATGCCTTCCCAGACCTCTTTGTCGAAAGGTTCTTCTTCGGTCTTGCCCGCGACGCGACTTGGCTCAGGGTGATCGGGTGAACCTGGGTGGGTCGTCCACTTCCGTCGGCACGATGGGCATACACCGTTTCGGATGAGCGCCGGGTTGGTGCCGAGGACGCGGTCCAGAAGCAGGGTGACGGCCTTGCGCCGATGGTAGGGTCTGACCTTCGGGTCGTCTTTGGCCCTGGCGATTTCCAGCAGGGTGTCCCGAAGCGTCTGGCCGTTGTTGGTGATGGCGAGAATGTG
>JAKZVY010000023.1:0-15860 GCA_047515825.1 Dehalococcoidia bacterium | reverse complement strand
CAGCCGTTCAGAACATGAACATCATGTGCGGATTTGAAGAGTCGGCAGGTCTCGAAGGACTCGCTCTCTACCCTTGATTGACACTCCGCAAAGAGTGACCTAGTATGAATCAAGGTCGTGCTAGGTGGGGAGGTAGCGGTGCCCTGAACTCGCAATCCGCTCTAGCGAGGCTGAATTCCTCCCGGAGGTCCTGTACCGACGGTCTCTGTCGGCGGTTTCCGATGTTGAGAGCTGGGTCCTGCGCGGCGGAGAGCCGTGAACCCCGTCAGGTTCGGAAGAAAGCAGCGGTAAGCGGTTATCTTCGGGCGACGCGGGACTACCTGGTTTGAGTCGGGACCGTTGGATACGCCGGCGGAAGGGATCGAGGGGTGGTGCACGGCCCTCCTGATACTTACGCCACTCGTTGAAGGCACACGATCACCACTCCAACCGCGCGCACCCTGAAGCATAAACCGCGATCCAGGCGCACCAAACTTGGACAGAACTTCCTGATCGACAGATACGTCGCGAGGCGTATCGTAGGTGCGGCGCAAATCTCGGATTCGGACGAAGTCCTCGAAATAGGGCCGGGCAAGGGCGCGCTGACACGGCCTCTCGCGCTCAGAGCTTCCAGAGTGCTCGCCATCGAGGTGGACGACGAGCTTGCCCGCAGTCTGTCCTCCAAGCTCCGGGATACCGATAACGTCTCGGTCATTTGCCAGGATGCGCTGACCCTTGACCCAGCGACGCATTTCGCGGGGGGCTATAAGGTGGTTGCAAATCTGCCGTACTACGTAGCGACCCCGCTGATTAGGAAGTATCTGACCGCCAGACCCAAGCCGTCGGCTATGGTGGTGATGGTCCAGAAGGAGGTGGCTGACACTATCGCCGCCCAGCCCGGAAAGATGGGGCTGCTGTCGGTCATCGTGCAGGTGTACGGCGCGGCGAAGGTGCTCTTCTCTGTCCGGCCGAAAGCGTTCAGGCCCAGGCCCAAGGTTACGTCTGCCGTCATAAGGATCGATCCGTACTCTGAGCCATTGGTTCCGGTCGGAGACCCCGATGCTTTCATTGAGTTCGTGGCCGCGGGATTCCGCGCGCCTCGCAAGCAGGTACGCAACAGCCTGAGCCTGGGACTCGGCACCCCGCCGCACGAGATAGATTCGCTTCTGGAAGCCGCACGTGTGAACCCAATGCAGCGTCCGGCTACGCTCGATCTGTCGCAGTGGTCCGACCTCTATGAATCATGGCTCGATGTCCGCCACGCACTGCCGCAGCCATGATCGTCCTAGAAGCGCATGCAAAGCTCAATCTGACGCTGGAAGTCCTCGGGAAGCGTGACGACGGTTATCACGAGACGGCATCCATCATGCAGACGTTGGATCTGGCGGACATCGTGACCGTCGAGCCATCTGACCGCCTCGAGCTTTCCTGTTCGTGTGCTGAGCTCGAAAGCCCGGACAATATCGCTCTGAAAGCGGCCCACCTACTGAGGAGAGAGTCGGGAATCTCACTGGGAGCGGCGATAACCATCGAGAAGCGAATACCGGTTGCAGCCGGACTTGGCGGAGGCAGCGCCGACGCGGCAGCGACGCTTGTCGGCCTCAACAAGATGTGGGAGCTCGAACTGTCAAATGACGACCTCCAGCGTCTTGGTTCCAAGCTGGGGTCGGATGTTCCATTCCTGGTGGAAGGCGGAACTGCGATTGCGCTGGGAAGGGGAGTGCGTATCCGATCGCTGCCGTCGCCCGACTTGCCGTGGTTCGTTCTCGCGTTTCCCAAGTCTAACCTGCCTGACAAGACCGCATCCATGTACAGGGCGCTAACGCCGGATAGATTTACCCGGGGCGCGCTTACGCACAAGTTGGAAGCACGCATTCGCAACGGCGGAGACGTGCCGTCGCAGCTCCTGTTCAACGTATTCGACGAGGTTGCGCGGCAGATTAACCCGGACGTGGACCGGTGCTGGAAGGACTTCCAGGCCGCCGGAGCGAGGGAGATACACGTTTCGGGCAGCGGCCCCACCGTCTATGCGATCTTGGCTCGGAAAGAGATGGCCACCACGGTCGCGCTCGTTATGGAGAAGATCAAGCGCTGGAAGTCGGTGGCTGCGAGGGCTTGGCCGCAGTCCCAGCGCGAGCCATGACCACCCTGCTCGCGGGTATAGCCAGCGGCGTGCTGATGGCGAAGTTCTTCATTGTTATCGGAAGTCTCACAGCGTTCGCCGCCCTTCGCAACCCTCCACCGTACCTGGCTGGAGTCATGGCACGATATCCACCCGGCGGGGTCATCATTGCACTGGTGATTATCGCTTACCCTGTGTGGACTATCATTGGCATCATCTTGGCGCTTGTGTTCCTGGCGTTGCAGAACGGGGTTCCGGGAGGTGGACTGGGCAGCCCCAACATCGCCTATACAACCGGGGTGTCGGTTGCCGGTATTGCCATTGTGCTCCCGCTCGCAATACCATTCAGACGGTTCTGGCCGGCGCTGCTTGCTATGTGCGTGACGGGTGCAGGCGTGTTTGGATGGCTGCTGCCGAACCTGTTGACTTGACGCCGGGGGTGCTCCGGCCTGAATGAAAGGAAGGAATGAGAAGCCTTACCGGACTGCGTGAGTGGGTCGCGCTCGACTTGGAGACAACGGGACTGTCCAGCGATACCGATGACATCATCGAGATCGGGGCGGTCAAGTTCACCGCGAGTGGCGTCGTTGACGAGTTCCATTCCCTGGTGAACCCCAGGAGGCAGCTTTCAACTTTCATTAGAGAACTGACCGGTATAACGCAGTCAGAGGTGGATTCGGCTCCATCGTTTTCCCAAGTATCGTCCAGTGTGACGGAGTTTCTCAGGGGGGCGACGCTAGTTGCCCACAATGCGGGATTCGACGTCGGTTTCCTGCGGGCGAAGGGGTTGGACATCTACCAGCCCGTCTGTGACACGTGGGAGCTGGCTTACCTGACACGGCCAGTCGCCCCGTCGTATGCATTAGACCAGTTGGCGCGGTCCGAACATGTCGATTCGCCTCGATTCCACCGGGCGCTGGATGATGCCCGGGTCGTCCGTAAAGTCTTCCTCAAGCTCGTCGCTGACCTGTCCGACTTCGACCTCGCGCTGGTCGCGGAGCTTCGCCGGCTCTCTCAGAGATCCGGCTGGAGCATCGGCCCTCTGCTGGATTCGGCAGAGGAGTTCACCAGTGCGGATATCCGGCGGCGTCCGTCGAGTTCACCTGGCGGGATCAACTCCGCGTCTTTGGCGAAGAGACTGGCGCAGCCCAAGGCGCTCAAATCACCGGACAAGATGCGAGATGTCGATAGTCGAGTTGTCGAGGAGGCCCTGTCATACGGCAGCCCGTTTTCGGAGGTGATCGGCGACTTCCAAGAGCGTCCGCAGCAGATAGAGATGGCGCGGGCGGTCGCCGAGACGATCAATTCGGGCGGCAGGCTGATGGTAGAGGCGGGGACAGGTGTCGGAAAGTCCCTCGCGTACCTGCTGCCGGCCGCACTGTACGCCACGGCCAACGACAAACGAGTGGTAGTATCGACCAACACGATAAACCTCCAGGAGCAGCTTATCCAGAAAGGCCTGCCGATGGTCAAAGAGGCGATGCGCGGATTCGCTCCAGAGGCGGCCGAGTCATTCCGGTTCACACAGCTCAAAGGCAGGGCAAACTACATCTGCTATCGTCGCTGGCGACAGATGCGCTCGTCGGCAGATCTTGAGGAGGCTCATGCCCGGCTCATCGCAAAGACCCTGTTGTGGATGCCGACGACGGATACAGGGGACCGCTCAGAGTTGAACCTGGGCCACCGGGCCGCGGCTGCTGCATGGGACCGCCTTTCCGCGCAGCGCGCCCAGGGCTGTCCCGCGCCCAGCGGCCCCTGTTTTCTGAGGGCGGCCCGTGAAAAGGCCGCCGCTTCGCACATCGTCGTCGTCAATCATGCGCTACTCATCTCGGACCTAGTGGCGGGCGGCAGCGCGATTCCTCCGTACGACATCCTGATCATAGACGAAGCACACCAGCTTGAAGACGTGGCGACCAAACAACTTGGGTTCGAGGTCAGCGCAAGAGACGTGGACGATCTTACTGCCGAGCTCGCGGGCGAACGCGGACTTCTGAACCTGTGCAGCGCGTCCGTACAGAGGATCGACGTGGCGCAGTCGAGACGGGAGTCGGTGGAAGAGGCGAGCTCGCTGACTTTGCTTCTAATTCCGAGACTACGTGAGGCCGCTGCGGAGTTGAGCTTGTCGATCTCAGCGACGCTGTTCCCATCGAGACCGCGATCATCGGCATTCGACCCGGAAAAACGGATTACAGAAGACGTCCGGCTTAGCCCGGATTGGCGGACGGTCGAGAGGTCTTGGGAGAACCTGGATATCGTGCTTGGCAACCTGAACCGGGCGGTATCGGCGCTGGTCACGGCGATCGATGGAATCGACTCTGAGGGCATGTCCGACGTGGAGTCGCTGATGTCCGATCTCGCAGCAGTGGGGGAGAGCATCAGCGAGCTTCGTTCTCGGACCGGCGAGTTAGTTTCCAACCCTTCGGACGAATCGGTGTACTGGGTCAGGCAGTCCGCGCGCTCTTCCGACGTCTTCGTCAACGGGGCGCCGTTGCACGTGGGCCAGCTTCTGGAGGATGCCCTGTACTCGAAACAGAGGTCGGTGGTGGCCACGAGCGCTACGCTCAGCGCGTCGGGCAGCTTCGAGCACACCACGGAGCGCCTTGGATTGAGCGAGGCGCGGACCCTCGCGCTGGGGTCGCCATTCGACTTCTATGAGTCTGCGCTGATCCATGTACCCAGAGGATTTCCACCTCCGAACTCAGCCCAGTTCCAACCCCAAGTCGAGTCGGTCGTGTCTGAGGCCGCGACAGCGGTCGATGGGCGGACGATGGTGCTGTTCACGTCTCATGCCGCATTGAGGGCAACGTCTTCGGCGATTCGCGCGGCGATGTCTGCGCGGGGAATCCAGGTCCTTGCCCAGGGTATAGACGGGTCGCCGGCGCAGCTTGCGTCGCGGTTCCTCGACGAGCCGAAGTCGGTGCTGCTGGGCACGTCCAGCTTCTGGGGGGGAGTAGATTTCGTGGGCGACACGCTGAGCGTGCTGATTCTGATCCGACTGCCGTTTTCAGTCCCGACCGAGCCGGTGTTCGAGGCGCGCTCCGAGCAGTACGAGAACTCGTTCATGGAGTACGCCGTCCCTGAGGCGATAATCAGATTCAGGCAGGGGTTCGGGCGTCTGATCAGAAGCGACAAGGACAGGGGGGTCGCGATCGTGTTGGACTCGCGCATTGTGGCTCGAAGGTATGGCCGAGAGTTCATCGCATCGCTGCCGGAGATGAGAGTGACGGACGGTAAAGGAGCCGGCGTTGGTGAGGTGATCACGAAGTGGCTGGAGTACGCTAGATGACTCAAGGCTGGGTGACGATCGATCTAAACGGGCCGCTGGACCTAGCGGCTTCGCTCGAGAGCGGTCAGGCGTTCAGATGGCGGCGAGTAGAAGCGGAAGGTGGCGAGTGTTTCGAGGGAGTCGTATTTGATAATCTGGTGCGACTTCGTCAGTCGGGAAGGGCACTGGAACTTGATTCGTTCCCGGATTCGCCGTTCGAGCTTCGTCCGCTGGTCGAAGACTATCTGTGCCTCGGCCATGATCTGGAGGCCATTTATGAAGAACTGGGGACGGACTCCTGGGTGGCGAATGCCATTGCCGCCTATCCCGGTCTCCGCATTCAGCGGCAGGATCCGTGGGAGTGCCTGACCAGCTTCATCTGCAGCGCGAACAACAACATCACCCGCATCAGCCAGAATGTGGAGTCGATAGCCGATGCTTTCGGCGATCCGATTGCGGGGAGCCAGCGGCGGACGTTTCCGGCTCCAGCAGTCGTCGCGGACGCGGGAGAGGCCGCTCTGCGCGAGCTTGGGCTCGGCTTCAGAGCGAAGTACCTCACGCCCGCGGCCCGGCAAGTAGCGGAGGGAGCCATCGACCTTTACGCGCTACGAGAGATGGAGTACGCGGAGGCGTCGTTGACGATGACCGAACTCGCGGGTGTCGGAGACAAAGTGGCCAATTGTGTGCTGTTGTTCTCGCTGGACAAACCGGAGGCTTTTCCCGTGGATGTCTGGATCGACCGCGCGCTGCGGGAGTGGTACTTTGAGGACGGCGTAGGCAAGTCTCTGCCCCGAACTCGGATGCGAGAGTGGGCGCAAGCTCGATTCGGAAAGTACGCCGGCTACGCGAACCAGTACCTGTTCCACAGCCGCAGGCTGCAGGGGTCGAGGAAGGCCGCGAATTCTTGAAGGCTGGGGACGTCGTGTGCTATCCTGCGTCCGTTCGGGGAGTGGCGCAGCTTGGTAGCGCACCTGCATGGGGTGCAGGGGGTCGCTGGTTCGAATCCAGTCTCCCCGACTCAAGTCCTCGAAACTCATTACCCCGACCAACCCCTCCTAAATCTAGCCCTCGATGGCGGACTCGATCATCTCCAATGATACTGGGCGGCTCCAGCGGTCTAGTTGCACCTCCGCCACGTCGATTCGCCAATCTGCGTCCGTTAGCTTGTGGCGCTGTAGATACTCGTGGCAGGCGGCGGTGATTCTCCGGGCCTTGGCTCTTGAGATCGTCTCAGCCGGGCTGCCGAACGATGTCGATCTGCGCGCGCGGACTTCGATGATTGTGAGCGTTGTCCCGTCTCTCGCGACTATGTCCACCTCTCCGAACCGTGTCCTGTAGTTCCGGGACAGTATCTCCATGCCACGGTCGATAAGGTCTCTTACCACGAATGACTCGGCCCATTCGCCTGCAACGGATGGGTGTACCCGCTTGAGCCGGTCTTTGGCGTAGGCGACGGGGCGAAAGGTCATGCGGTGCATGGGAGATTGGCCCAACTCCTTGATGGCTTCGAGATGCTGCTGGGTGGCGTAGCCTTTGTGAGACTCAAAGCCGTAGCCGGGGTAGGACTCGGCCAGATCGATCATGAAGCGGTCTCGTTCGACCTTTGCGATGACAGAGGCGGCGGCGATGCTGAGCGACTTGGAATCGCCCCTGACGATAGATGTCTGGGGCAGGTTGGTGGAGGGTAGGGCGAGCGCGTCGATCAGCAGGTACTCGGGCGGCTCGGCCAGTCGTCCGAGGGCGCGGCGCATCGCGAGCCTCACGGAGGGGACTATGCCGTAGCGATCGATCTCGGAGGCGTCGGCCCATCCAACGGCGCAGGACTGAGCGGCCTTGGCGATGAGAGTGTAGGCCTCTTCTCTCTGGGGGGCGGACATCTGCTTGCTGTCGCGCACGAGGTTGAACAGCTTTCGGCGCGGCTTCTTGGGGAAGATCACCGCTCCGGCGGCTACCGGTCCTGCGAGAGTTCCCCTGCCGACTTCGTCCAAGCCGGCGACGGCGACGTATCCCGCCCGGTGAATCCGGGACTCAAGCTCAAAGTCGGGAGCGTCCACAGCCGGCATGGGGCGGCGTCAGTTGTCCAGTCCGCGCTGCATTCCCCGGATGTAGGCGACCTGGCCGACGTGCTGGGCCTCCTCGATCATGAGATGGCTGAACATCTCAGCGACGGTGAATCCAGGCCTGCGCGGATGCGGCTCGGTGCCGAGGTCGGACTCGGTGATCGAGTCGAGGTACTTGTAGGTCTCTATCCTGACGGCTTCGTAGTAGTCCAGAATCCGGTTCATGGAGAACTCAGGCATTTCGGCCACCTGCTGGGCGGTGTAGCCGAAGCCGCTTTCCTTTTCGGGCAGGCCAACCTCATCGTGCCATTTGTCCCGCTGCCAGACTGTCGTCGTGCGCTGTGCGAAACGCTGTATCCAGTCGTCTTCGACGCGGGCCATGTGCCAGACGGTGAAGTCGATGTGGTTTGATTCGGGTGTCGGCTGGAATCGGCGTTCCTCCGGAGTCAGGCCGGACAGGGCCTTTTTCAGGTAGTCGAGGTACTCGTCGAATCCGATTCTGACCAGGTCTTTGAAGTTCATTGGAAGATTGTCATCCTCACACTATCCTTCTCCCACCAAGGGAGAGGGGAATTAGTCGTCTTTGCCCTCACATTTGCAGTCATTCTAGGCTCTCCAATCAAAGGAGAGGGGAATTGTTCATGTTCCGCTCGCGCTTGTCATCGTTCTGAGCCTCTCCGATCAAAGGAAAGGGAAATTTGCTCCGCCGGTATCTCTGTCTCTATGTAGCCGCCGCCGAGGATTTTGTCGCCGGAGTAGAAGACTACGGCCTGGCCTGGGGTGACGGCGCGCTGCGGCTCGTCGAACCAGACCTCGGCGGTGTCGTCGGACAGGGGGACGATCGTCGCGTCCGCGCCCTCGGCCTTGTACCTTATCTTAGCGGTGACGCTGGTCGGTTCATCCGGAATTGTGCCGGATACGTAGCTGACGCGCGACGCCCACAGCCTGGAGCTGAACAGGTCTTCGTGTCTGCCGAGCACGACGTCGTTCGTCTCAGAGTCGATTCGGGTGACGTAGAGAGGCTGTACGGTGCTGCCAGACAGTCCTAATCCGCGCCTCTGGCCGATGGTGAAGAACTGGATGCCGGGGTGTGTTCCCAGCACCTCACCGCCCAGGTCCACTAGGTTGCCGGGCCTGGGACGCACGCGGTCTGAGACGAACTTGCGGTAGTTGTCGTCGGGTATGAAGCATATTTCCTGGCTGTCCGGCTTGTCGGCAACGGGAAGTCCGGCCTCGTGGGCGAGCTTGCGGATGTCTTCCTTGCGATACTCGCCGACGGGAAGCAGCAAACGACTTAGCTCGGACTGCCCCAGCGTGAAGAGCACATAAGACTGGTCCTTCGAGGTGTCGATGCCCTTGTGAAGCTCGTACCGGCCATCGGCGTCGGTTCTTACGCGCCCGTAGTGGCCGGTGGCGATGAAATCGGCGTCGAGGAAGGTCGCTCGGCGCAGCAGGAAGTCGAACTTGATCTTGTCGTTGCAGGCCAGGCAGGGGTGGGGTGTTCGGCCGCGGTCGTACTCGGCGACGAAGTAGTCGATGACGTGTCGCTGGAACTCGCGCTCGAAGTTGAGGAAGTAGTGGGGGACTCCCAGCGCGTGGCATACGCGGCGGGCGTCGTCCACGTCTTCGACGGAGCAGCAGCGCTTGTTCGCGGCGGGGACGTCTTCTCGCTCGACGGACCACAGGCGCATGGTGACTCCGACCACGTCGAATCCCTGGCGGTGGAGGAGCAGCGCGGCGACCGAGGAGTCGACTCCGCCGCTCATAGCGACTATGACTTTTCCCTTGCTCATGGACTCAAGGGTAGCATGGAGGTTCGGGTGAGTTCAATTCCCGGTCGGGGCTTCGGGGCTTGGTGGTCGCGCGAGGAGGGTCAGGGCGTAGATGGCGGCGATGGTTGGGATGATGGCGAAGGCTATCGGGAGCCAGAAGTCTCCTTTCACGGTGCCGCCGGCTATCAGGATACTGGATGTGAGGTCGGCGGCTATGGTCAGCACGATTATCCCCAAGACCGCAAGCAGGGTTGGGTTGGCGGGACGGGGCCGCAGCGCGAGGAGAAGTATCGCGACGGCGCAGACTGGATGAATGAGACTCACCAAGAGGCGTGACCAGATGTCGCCGCCGTCGGCAAAGGCTCCGACGAGGGCGGTGAATCCGGCGAATACCACCTGGATTATGGCCAGCACTCGGACTGTGTTTTTGAAGGCGGTCATGGCGTCCTTCGTCCTAGTTCTCATTCCAGCGGCGCGATTCTACCGGGCGACTCCTGTCGCTGCGCACGGATCCACGCTTGCAAGAGTTCCTCTTGGTGAAGTGATGCCCATTCCGTTACAAGACGACGGGCGCGAGTGGGTAGATGGCCCTCCATTACGATAACACTGCTTATATCTATAACGGCTTCATATTCAGCGTACTGAGCGTGGAAATGGGGCGGGCTGTGGTCGTTAGAGTTGATTCGGATGGTTATGCCATAGAATCTACTGACTTCAGGCATCGTGGACTTGCGTTAACTGTTTTACGCCCGGCATCACTTCCTCAACAGTCTTGCCGGTAAGTTCCATGTAGAGTGCATCGGCGCAAAGCTCGATGTCATCGTCCCACGCTATGGCCCTGTGGGAAGTAATGTACACCTTCGAGAAGTATCCCGGCTCGTCCCAAGCTCTGAAGACCCCCTTTCCCGCCAGATCCGACAGGTCAATCTCGCCAGCAACGCCGTCTGCGTATCGCAGCCAAATGTGGTATCTGGGCAACGGCTTTACTTCTATCGGTTGAAGCAACTTCATTCCTCCTAGGAATACCTGGTTTTCTAGTCGGCCGCATATTTGATGCGACCGACTGTCTGGTCCAAGAGGCCGCTGGCAAGCTTCCCGTCCTGCCTTCCCTATTCCCTTGCGACTGTCACTAGTTCCCGTGACCGCGGTAGGAAATGGATTATATCACCAACACCGCGGCGGGCGAGTTCTTTGGGCGACATGCGGTGCGAGCGCAACTTTCACCAACTTGGACCTGACCCACCCCTGTCCTATTGTTCTGCGAAGCCCTTGTTGGAGGTATGGCGCGGGTTGCCGGATCAAGCGGCACCCGCATCATGATCCGGCATCTCCTGCCCGGCGTGTTCAACACCGTCATCGTGATCGCCACGCTCCGGGTAGGGAGCCTGATTCTCGTCGAGGCTTCGCTCAGTTTCCTCGGAGTCGGTATTCCGCCGCCTACACCCTCATGGGGACTCATGGTGGCCGAGGGGAGGCAATGGCTCACCACCGCGTGGTGGTCCTCATTCTTCCCAGGACTTGCGATATACCTGGTGGTGATGTCCCTGAAATTCTTCAGTGACTGGCTGCGAAACTAGCTCAATCCACGTCTGAGACAAGTCAGGAACTGATCAGGCGTCCTCGCCGTGGCTCGTTCACAAAGTGTCAAGGCCCTCCCCGCTGGAGGGTGTTGGTCAGTCGGAT
Source organism: Dehalococcoidia bacterium (assembly GCA_047515825.1). GTDB lineage: Bacteria > Chloroflexota > Dehalococcoidia > Lucifugimonadales > UBA1123 > VXRN01. The sequence goes on along the minus strand of JAKZVY010000023.1, from coordinate 4,979 downwards.
TATTTGGCTGGATCAGAAGAGCCGGTTTTCTCCACCGCCTGTCAGTTCCCTGAGCAGATACCGCTCTTCCTGGCTCTCCCTGATGATGTGGGCTAGCGCGTCGGGGTCTGGCCAAAAGTCCCTGATTCGTGCGAAAAGGCGGTTTTGAATTGCCATCGTCTCCGACTGACCCGCCAGGTTTGTGAACTCGCCCGGATCGCGGGCCAGGTCGTACAGTTCGAATTCCGGCTCGTCCAGTTGCGTGTAGCTGAGCTTCCAGTGACCCTGCCGGATCATGGCCCGAGGCCCTTCTGACCCGTGGGCGAGGTGCTCGCAGAAGACCTCGTCTTTCCACTTCGCCTGTTCGCCCGACAAGTACGGCAACAGACTGTCGCCGTCCATATTCCACTCCTTGGGGTCGATCCCGACGATGTCCATCATCGTGGCCACTATGTCGACGTTGGAAGTGGGGCCGCGCTCCCACCTGCCTTCCGGCAAATGGCCGGGCCACGACATTTGCAGTGGGACGCGGGCCGACTGCTCATAGAAACACATCTTCCGCCACAGGCCGTGTTCACCCGCCATCTCGCCGTGATCGGACGTATGAACAATCACGGTGTTGTCCGCCTGGCCGGTCTTCTCAAGTGTGTCGAGGATGCGCCCGTACTTCTCGTCGAGACACGTGATCATGCCGTAGTACGCGGCCCGCGCTCTTAGTAATTGATCGTCGGTGTAAGGGCCTCCAGTGCCTGTGTATCGCTGCAGGCGGGCCGCTGCTGGGGGCAACGAGTCCAGGTGGCCGGGCGGATTGTTCGGCAGGTCCACGTTGTCAGGGTAGTACATGGAGAAGAATGGCTCGGGCACGTTAAGTGGGAAGTGAGGGGAAATGAAACCGCAGACCATCGCCCAGGGTCTTTCCTGTCGCGCCGGGTCTAGCAGGTAATCGTGGGCCGCCGCTTCGACCCCCTCGTCGTGGTCGATCACCCGGCTACGGCCCGGTCCTGCGTTAAGTACGTCCGGCCACGGGGCAATTCCCTTGCCGACACCGTCCTTCCAGCGGATCACCGGGTGTTCGCTTGCCGCATGCGGGTCGTGGCTCAACTGTGCGTCGAAGCCGTTCAGAGGCCTTGGCCCCATCATGTGCATCTTGCCGTTCAATGCCGTGTCGTACCCCAGTGACTTCAGCAGCCAGGCCCAAGTGATCCTGCCGACGTACAACGGTGTGGAGTTGTCCCATCCCTGGCAGTGACTGACGTACTTGCCGGTCATGAACGATAGCCGGGATGGGGTGCACAGCGGCGAGTTGCAATAGCCGTTTTCGAACGTGACGCCCTGTTCGGCGATCCGGTCCATGTTGGGTGTCTTCACCAGCTCGTGTCCGTAAGTCTCGCTGAACATGGGACCGTGTTCGTCGGACATGAACACAAGGAAGTTAGGGTGTTCGCTGGAATTCGTCATTTCGTCTCCGTCGGGGCTTGGCGCTGGATATACTCAACCAGAATTGAAGGTGACGGCGCCTGCGCCGCCAGGTTGAAGCCTCACGGCACCGATTATCTACGATTACTGATTCGCCGATCAATGTCAAGGGCGGCGCGAAATTGGGACATCGGGGTGTTGTTGAATGGTAATAATGTACCACCCAAGTTAGGTTGAAGGGTTGTCAGAGTAGCTACGAGTGGGGGGCTCTGGATCTTGCCTGACTGGCTGCGCATGCGCTCCAAGACCAACTGCCATATGGCGGGCTCGGGACGCTCCGGCAGATAGCGTATCGTCTCGCCCGAGTCTTCCTGAATCTCGCTCCGTTCGCCGACTCGTGCTCAGAACCTCTCGGCTGCATCGTCGTGCGGTCAGTCTGACATTCCAGCAGTTACTTCTGGGTCCGATGCACTGAAGTCATGAAGAGCAGAGTAAAATGTGCAGACGTCAAAGGGTCAGTTCCTAGAAAATCTCGGGGAATCGGCAGGGTGAGCTGTGTGTTACAATTCGTACCGTGTCAAGGCGAATCTGCGGATGGTCAGTTATTCACCCTCACCTCAACCCTCTTCCATTCTTGGAGGCGGATCCGTCCCACCCTTTTGGGGCGACCTTAGTTGAAAACAGATTCGCCCCACCATCTCTGGGCACCCAGCCAAGAGGGGGCTTTGCCCCGCACTGTCGACCATGCCAGTCTAAGGAAAAGGAAGCTAGTCTGAATATTTCGGGCGTGATGCGGTCATGACAGAAGAGGTGCTAATACGGTCTCGGGAGTGGGCGGAGGCGGCGTTCGATATCGCCGACGAGAGGCAGGCCTCGCATATCGTGTTGCTGGACGTCAGGGGGGCCTGCGACTTTGCGGACTACTTCGTGATTATGACGGCGGAGTCTTCACGGCAACTCAGGGCACTGGTCGAGGACATCGAGCAGGGTATGAAGGATATCGGCGCTAGTCTGCATCACGTAGAGGGGACGCAGACTAGCGGCTGGATTCTGATGGACTACGGCGACGTGCTGGTACACCTGATGGGGCCTGACCAGCGAGACTTTTACGGTCTGGAGACGGTGTGGCCCGGGGCGCGCCAGATACGGGTCATTCCCTAATCCAGGCGTCGGTCGATCTGGAGTAGTCGAGGAGCTCGCTGTCGTCGAAGAACAGCGTTAGCTCGCGTGCGGCTGACTCGGCGGAGTCTGAGCCGTGTACGAGGTTTCTCCCTATATCGGTCGCATAGTCGCCTCTGATCGAGCCGGGGGCCGAGTCTGCAGGATTGGTCGCTCCCATCGTCTTGCGCACGATAGAGATGGCGCCGTCACCTTCGAGGGCCATCGCGACTATCGGCCCGGACGTGATGAAGCTCACGAGGCCCTCAAAGAACGGCTTGCCAACGTGCTCGGCGTAGTGCCGTTCGGCGAGGTCGTTGGACACGCGCATAAGCTTCATGCCGACGATCTTGAGGCCGGTGCTTTCGAGCCGGGCCGTGATTGTGCCAACCAGTCCTCGCTGGACGGCGTCGGGTTTGAGCAGTACCAGGGTTGTTTCCACGATTCTCCTTTACGTTTCGATGGTGGATTCGGTCTTTTGCCGGGTGCGCCATCTGCGCTCGGCGGAGCTGACCTGGGAGCTTCTGAGGTAGAGCGGTTCGACGGTCGCGGCGGCGGCAGTGTTACCTTCGCGCAGCTTGTCGAATCCTAGCTGGGCGAGTCTGCACGCGGGCCTGGTGGGAGGTGGGCAGTCGGCCAGCATCGCGTTGGAGTCGAGCCTGCGCGCGATCTCGGCAGCGTACTCGGAAACAGCCTCGCCACAGTAGAGGGTGTGCGGGGAGAGAACGGCCATTAGCTGGTCGACGGACGACAGCACGGTGTGGGTAGCGGTGTCGTACACGTCGCGGCGGCCCACATAGAGTCGATTTCGTCCCGCGCCAATGATCGCGCAGACGGGCGAGCCGAGTCCGGTGAAAGGAAGTATCTCCAGATCGAGCGTGCCGACGGTCACCAGGGGGATCGACCGTGCAGCGGAGAGCGCCTTTGCGGTGCTCATTCCGACTCTGAGCGCGCTGAAGCCGCCTGGACCGGATGCGACGAACACGGCGGTGAGATCCTTGACGGTGGCGCCGGCGTGGTCGAGCGCGCGGTTGATGCCGGGGACAAGTTCGACGGAATGGTTGCGCTCCGAACGCCATGACAATTGCACGATGGACCTGCCGTCAATAGACAGGCCGACAGAGGCGTAACGGGTCGAGGTGTCTATCTGAAGCTCCACCGGACTATCCCGACACTGCTATCGCCGCCGTAGAAGTCCGAGCTAGGGACTCCAGCAGGTCGGCGTATCTGCGGTCGGTGCATGAGAGTGTCAAGGTACGAAGATTGTCTCCGGTCACCTCTATGGAAACGGCCAGGTGGTCCGCCGCGAAGTAGCCCTCGGCCTTGTCCGCCCACTCGATGACGCAGAGGCCGTCACCGAAGAGGTAGTCGTCGAGTCCGAGACCGTCGACATCATCGAAAGAGTCGAGGCGGTAGAGGTCCATGTGGTAGAGGGGGATCCGGGCGTCATACTCGTTGACGAGGACGAAAGTCGGGCTGCGTGCGAACTCGTCGGATCCCAGCCCGTGGAGGATGCCCTGCGTCAGGGTCGTCTTGCCGGAACCGAGGTCGCCGATGAGCAGGATGACCTCGCCCCTTCGAGCACGCGAACCTATCTCACGACCGATCTCGTGCGTGGAATCTGCTGATCTGGACTGGAGTCGGAGCTGCATTGGGAGACGGTCGCATCAGCTTGGACGGGAGTCGGGATCTGGTGGGACGCCTGTATTATATTGACAGTGGGCGCCAGTCAACAAGGCGGGTTCAAGTTGACACTTGGCGGTGCGGGTGATACAAACGCGTCACTAGGGACGGACTAGACGGCAGAGCATGGAGAAACTCAAGGGCGGAGTAGAAGGTCGGAGCTGACAGGTTGGAGTGGAAAAGGACATGCTGACCTGAGAGCGCTGATCGTATCCGATGTCCACAGTAGCCTCGAAGCGTTTACGAGCGTCATCGAGGATGCGGATTCGCATGGCGGATTCGACGAGGTGTGGTCACTTGGTGACCTCGTTGGTTACGGCCCAGACCCCGGCGCGGTGATCGAGTTGCTGAGAGGGTTCACTCATCGCGCGGTTGTGGGGAACCACGATCTCGCGTCGGTCGGGCTGCTGGGCCTTGAGGCGTTCAATCCGAACGCGGAATCTGCCAACAGGTGGACGACCGGCGTGCTGAGCGCGGAGGATCGCGAGTACCTGAGCAGCTTGCCGTTGAGGGCCGAAGTCGGCGAGTTCACCCTCGTTCACGGCAGTCCGAGAGACCCTGTCTGGGAGTACGTGGTCTCCATACGGATCGCGAGGGACAATTTCGACCACTTCAACACGCTCAGATGCCTGGTCGGACACTCCCACGTACCATTTATCTGTCGTTGGAACGAGGCGAAAGGCGCCGTCTTCATTGGTCCGCGGTACGGAGTCCCGTACTACTTGGGAGAAGAGAGGCTCATC
>JAKZVY010000022.1:0-2627 GCA_047515825.1 Dehalococcoidia bacterium | reverse complement strand
GTAAGCGGCGCGTTCACTACCGGCGACTCAGCGGCAGACCAGATTGTGGTACCTATTGTGGCCGGAGGAGCATTGTGGATCGCTCCGCTTCTGATGATCCTGTTCCGTCAGAAGTATCCTCGCTGGTGGTTCGACTGGAACTTGGAGTTGAGCCGGTTCAGCACCAGGGTCGGAGCCTACCTGCTTCTGCTGCGCGACGAGTATCCGTCCACCGACGAGCGGCAGGCGGTCACTCTTGACATCGATTACCCGGACGCGGAGAACGATCTGAACAGGTTCCTACCCCTAGTGAAGTGGCTGCTGGCGATCCCACACTTGATCATCCTGGCTGTGCTCGCGCTCGTGTCCTTGCTCCTCACCGTCATCGCCTGGTTCGCGATCCTGATCGTGGGCCGGTATCCACGAGGTATGTTCGCGTTCGTGGTAGGAGTGTATCGCTGGGGGACAAGAGTGGCGGCCTACGCCTTCCTGCTCACCACCGACAGGTATCCGCCGTTCCGTCTCGGCCCGTAAGTCACCTCGAGTAGCCCGCCGCCGACTCTCCCGCCAGCTTTCCGAATACCGACCCCGCCATCAGGCCGGAGCCGCCAGGGTAGTTGTGGTAGAACAGTCCGCCGACCAGCTCTCCGGCGGCGTACAGCCCCGAAATGACCATGTCTTCCGTATCCAGCACGCGGCACGACTCGTCGATCTTCAGGCCGCCGAAGGTGAACGTGATGCCGCAGGTCACCGCGTAGCCGAGATACGGCGGCGAGTCTATCGGCAGCGCCCAGTTGGACTTGGGAGGGTCGATACCGACCGTGCGCTTGCCGTCCAGCTCGGTAGGGTTGTATGGCCCTGACTGCACGGCGGCGTTGAACTCCCTGACGGTGCGGACTAGGCCTTCTCTGACCACTCCGAGGCCGTCCGCGAGTCCCTCGATGGTGTCCGACTCCACTTTCGAGACCTGCGGGATGTGGTACTCGTCCCTCAGAAGGTGCTTTGTGGTCTGGTCGAATATCTGGAACGCGGCCCTCTGCGGCTGGAACAGTATCTCGCGCCCGTACTTGGCGTAGGTGTAGTTGCGAAAGTCCGCGCCCTCGTCCACGAATCGCTCGCCGTTTACGTTCACGACTATGCCGAATGGGTAGGAGTGCTTCTGGAAGAGGTCGGCGATGTTTCTGTCGCCGGTGGGCGGCGCGTTGAGGTCCCAGGCGACGGCGTGGCATCCGCTCCAGTGGCCGAACGACTGCGCGCCGATGTCCAGCGCCATCCTGATGCCGTCGCCGGTGTTGAACCGAGTGCCGCGCACCTTGGCGAGCTCCCATCCGGGACCGAGGTATCGGGCGCGCATCTCGGCGTTGGCCTCGAATCCTCCGCAGGCCAGCACCACCGAGCCGCACTCTATCTCTCTGTAACCGTCGGGATCGCGGACCTCCAGCCCCACGACCTCTCCGGCCGAGTCGGTGACGAGCCTCGACGCCTTTGTCTCGTACCTGACGACGCCTCCCTTTGCCTGGAACAGCTCGAACTGCCGGTCCGACAGTCCCTTGCCGCCGCCGACAGCCTCGACCACCAACCCACCCCAGAATCGGAGCACGCCCTCGTGACGGAACGCCTGCCGACCGTAGGCCAGTATCCAGGCCACACCTTGGTCCGCGAGCCACCGCATCGTGGGCAGCGAACGCGACACCAGCGTCTGGACTAGCTGAGAGTCGGACAGTCCCTCACTGACCCTCATCACGTCTTCGTAGAACTTGCTCTGCGGATATGACCCTACGTCTATCCCTGACCTCTCTGCGTCCGACATCTCCGGCAGCAAGGGAAGAATGTCCTCGATTCCGTCATAGGCGAATCTGAACAATCCGCCGGTGAAGTACGAGTTTCCACCGCGCAGGTGCTCGGGAGCCTTTTCGAGCACAAGCACGTTGACGCCGCTCTCAAGGGCGGCGAGCGCGGCTGACAGGGCGGCGTTTCCGCCCCCCGCAACAACGACATCGGGACGGTGGTCGAAAGTCAACAGTCGTCCTTTTCTCTGAGCTATAGCTCCGCGAAACGTACAAGATGGTCGTTGGGATGTAAAGCTGTGCGATCAGAGTGAACCTGTCCCAGAATAGTAGGCGCCATCCTGGGAGCGCGGGCGTCTCGCCCGCATCCATTCGTCCTGTCGCAAATCCGCTGTGGCGGGAGCCTGTCGAAGGAAGGTTGCCCACCAACCCCATCCTGAAAATCCTCCCATCCCGTAAATCCTGATTCTGACAACACCACCATCGTCTCTCCCGCGAAGGCACTCCCATACTCCGGCACAGTCCCTCGCGCCCTTGCGTTCAATTCTGCTCCGACTAGGCCGTGTTGACTTTTCGACGTGCTCGCCTGTTCCAAGCTAAAACAGGGTGTTGAATCGCGGTCCGGGCGGTGAAAGCGAAAAATCATAGCAATCCGTGAATCCCACAAATCACAGTTCAGACAGTGGGTTCCCGAGTGCGGGCAAGAGCTAAACACATAATTGTCACTCCTATATCGAGTTTTTCAAAAGCCTTGACAAAGGGATAGGTGTGTGGTGTAATAGCTTAATCCCGTCATGGGGGGGCTCCGCGCCGTTGCGGACCATCTTGGCCCCTGTTCGAGACGGGGGCAGTCTTTGAGAT
>JAKZVY010000021.1:0-8430 GCA_047515825.1 Dehalococcoidia bacterium | reverse complement strand
GATGGGACTGAACGGGGCAGGGAAGACCACAATGCTGAAGGTCATGGCCGGCATACTCCCTCCCACGCGCGGCACGGTCGAATCGCGGGGCAAGATCTCCACGCTGTTTGCCGAGTCTCTGGGACTCAAGCCCGAGGCCACCGGCGTCGAGAACATCCTGCTTTCGGGCGTCTCCTTGGGCCTGACTCACGGACGTGTCAGGAAGATGGTCCCCGAGATCGTCGAGTTCACCGAGCTCGGCGACTACATCTACATGCCCATGCGGACCTACTCGACAGGGATGCGGGCGCGTCTCGGATTCGCCGTCGCCACCTCGATCAACCCGGACATACTGCTGATCGACGAGATCATTGGTGCGGGCGATCTCCGATTCCAGGTGAAGGCGAAGGAACGGCTCGACGGCTTCATGGGATCCGCAAACACCCTGGTCCTTGCTTCGCAGTCAGAAGAGGTGCTACGGGAGTTCTGCGACCGGGCGATTTTGCTGGAGCGCGGAAGGGTCCGCATGACCGGGGGCGTCGACGAGGTCCTGGAGGAGTACAAGGGGACGCGGAAGTCACGCTGAGGTAGGGTCCTTGCTCCGATCGTCAATGCACTACACGGCGAGGTTGTTGTGACTCAGGACGCGGCTGCCCCTGACGCCGAACATGGGAGCGCCACGCACGTGAGGGACCGCGTCTCCCAGGCATATCTCGGGATGCTCGACCTTGGGCTGGCCGGCGACAGGCTCCGACGGCGAATCGACTGGATGGCCGGCCAGGCTCGAGGCCCGCGCGTCCTGGACGTGGGGTGTGGCGAGGGCATCATTGGGCTGCTGCTTGCGCGGCGCGGCGTTGAGGTCACCGGAGTGGACATCGACCCCGACGCGCTCGACTTTGCGCGCGAGATCTTGTCCAAGGAGCCGGACGAGGTACGCGAGCGCGTGGAGTTGGTCGAAGGGGACTTCAGCCGCCCGGGGATGGTGGTGGGCCGTTTCGACAGTGTAATGCTTGGGGACATCCTCGATCGCATCGACGATCCGGGGGCGATGCTGGACAGGTGCCTGAAGTACCTCCAGCCTGGAGGGAGGGTCGTCGTTACAATACCCCTTGGGCTGCACCCTAACGAAGACCATCGGCGCGGTCTTTACCTGACGGACATGATCGACCTGTTCCGGCCAAGGTTGGGGCTCGAGGTCCTGGAGATCGAAGAAGAGCATGTCCGCTTTGCAGGCCGCCTGTCCGAGGGCCGAGATGTCTCCTGGGAGCGGCTGGCCGCGCAGGCCGTCCTGTCCATGACTGAAGCGGCGCTGGCGGCCTCCCATCAGAGGGCCCAGGATCTAGAGCGGCAGATGCATGGGGTCGAACGACAGGCCAAGTTCGACCGACTGGCATCGGACCAGCTCAAGATTGCCAAGGCACAGCTGCAGAAGCTCGTCGATGCGAAGTCTGGAGAAGTGCGAGTGCTCAGGCACCGCCTCCAGGCGACTCGTTCCAGCACTTCGTTCCGGGTGGGTTCCGCGCTAGTGCAGGCCGCGAAGAGGCCGTCCACGTTGTGGAAGCTGCCCTTCCATCTCTTGCGAATGTACCGCTCGGCATCCAGACCGCCGCCGGACTCCAATGGCGCTATTGATTCTGACGAACGAGACAGGAACCTCCCCCCAGCTCTTGGCCTGGACGTCTCGCAGTTCGTCAGCTACCCCCCCCTGTCTGTCCCGGACGCTGTGACCAATGGCCCCCCGGTAGCGGCCATCCTCGACAAGTTCACAGAACAGTCCCTTCGGTATGAGATGAACCTGCTCTTGCTGTCCCGTGAAAACTGGTGCTCCGAGATAGAGGAAGGTCAGCCCAAGCTGCTGCTTGTCGAGTCGGCCTTCAGCGGAAATGACCGCGAATGGAGGTACCTCATTCTCGGCAGTGAGGATCAGGAGGACAGCCCGCTGCGAGAGCTGATCCAGTACTGCCGTTCCGTCGGGATTCCGACAGTGTTCTGGAACAAGGAAGACCCGCCTCACTTCGATGAATTCATCGGGACTGCCAGAGAGTTCGACTTTGTATTCACATCGGATGCGGACTGCGTCCCGATGTACAGGGCGGCTTTGGGGCACGACCAGGTGTACGTGCTGCCATTCGCAGCACAACCCAAGCTCCACAATCCTTCACGAGAGGAAGGCTGGCCCAGATACCCCGTGTGCTTTGCCGGGAGTTGGCTGCAGCACAAGTACCCTGATCGCGCCGAGGCTCTCCGGTCTCTGTTGGACCCCGCGCTCCCGCTGGGTCTGCACATCTTCGACCGCAACCTCACGCTCGATTTTGGACCGAACTACCATTTCCCGGACCGGTACAAGGAGGCGATCAAGGGAACCCTCACGTACGAGGAGATGCTGACGGCCTACCGGTGCTACGACGTGATGCTGAACGTGAACACCGTAACCGAATCTCCGACGATGTTCGCCCGTCGGGCATTCGAGAGCCTGGCATGTGGAACGCCTGTCATCTCCTCTGAGTCGGTAGGGATGAGCCGGATGCTGGGAGAGCACGTCAGGGTCGCGCGGAGCGTCGAGGAGACGGCCGGCCACCTCCTGGACCTGTTGGGGGATGACGAAGAGAGTGTCCGAGAGGGGCACCTGGCCTACCGGTACGTACATGAGAACCACACCTACCGGCACCGGATGGACGAGGTGTTCAGCAGGGTGGGACTGGAGCCTATCGGCGCTGAGGAACCGACTGTAAGCGTGCTAACGCCCACCATGCGCCCGGAGAATGTGGCGCGGTGCCTCGAGAACTTCGGGAAGCAGACCTACCCCCGGAAGGAGCTTATTCTAGTCCTGAACAATGCGGAGTTCGATCTCGACGCCGTTAGGAGAGATGCAGGGTCGATTCCCAACGTGCAGGTGCTCAACGTGGATGGGAACACGAGCCTTGGGGACTGCCTGAATCGTGGCGTGGAAGCGGCATCGGGGGAGTATGTTGCCAAGATGGACGACGACGATCACTACGGTGAGCGGTACCTGTCCGACAGCGTTCTCGCGGCCTCGTTCTCGAACGCGGAGGTTGTTGGGAAGGGGCTGTTCTTTGTCTATTTCGAGGCGGAGGATACAACGACCCTGTTCGAATGGACCTCTGAGCACACGTTCATGTCCTTCGTAACGGGCGGCACGCTCTTCGTCAAGAGAGAAGTAGTCAGGGACATCTCGTTCGACCCCGTGTCGCTGAAGGAAGACACGAACTTCCAGCGCGCAGCGGTCGAAGCGGGATGCCGGGTTTACTCGGCGGACCGGTTCAACTTCGTGCGGACACGGTCACGGCGACTGTCCGACCATGCCGACCGGACGCCGGACGCCGAATTCCTGAGGAAGTGTCGAAACCGTACGCGGGGTTTGGATCTCCGCCGCGTGATGATATGACGAGGAAGCCCCGATGACACAGCCAAGCAGGGACCATGTCTCGCAGATATATCTGGGCCTTCTCGACGGCGGGCCGACCAGCGACTGGCTCCGCCGCCGCGTCGACTGGATAGCAGGCGAAGCGAAGGGGCCGCGCGTGCTGGACGTGGGCTGCGGCGAAGGCATCCTGGAGGTGCTACTCGCGCGACGCGGGATAGAGGTCATCGGAGTAGACATCGAAGCCGACGCCCTGGACTTCGCGCGCGAGCTGCTAGCCAAGGAGCCGGACGAGGTGCGCGAACGGGTCGAGCTGGTCCATGGCGACTTTCTTGAAGTTGGGCAGACGACCGGGCTCTTCGACACCGTGGTGATGGGGGAGGTACTCGAGTACGTCGAGGATCCGGGCGCAATGCTGGACAGGATACTGGAGCATCTCAGGCCGGGAGGGCGTGTCGTCGTCACCACTCCCTTCGGGGTGCATCCCAATGAAGGCGGTGGCCGTACGTTCTTTCTGACGGACATGATCGACCTGCTCAGGCCAAGATTGGGGCTGGAGCGGCTGGATGTGGAAGACAACGGCATCCGTTTCATGGGCCGGCTTTCGGAGGACAGTCAACTGTCCTGGGATCGCCTCGATGCCGAAGCCGTTCTATCGATGACCGATGCCGCGCTGGTGGCCTCACATACGCAGTTGTATGAGATGCTGGCGATGCGGGAGAGCCGTATCGAGCGACTGCAAAGACGGCTCCAGGAACGGGTGGACGTGGACCGGGCCTCTCGCCACACAGCAGACACCAGTCGTGGGGAAATAAAGAAGCTAGAGTTTCGGGTCAAGTTGGATCGCATGGTGCTGGCACAGCTCAAGAATCAAGTCGATGCCAGGACGAAGGATCTGAGGGCGAGAACTAGGGAGGTGAGGGACAGGACGAGAGAATTGCAGGCGACGAGGCGTCAACTGCAGATAACCCTTGCAAGTACTTCGTTCCGTGCAGGTGTGGCGATGGTCAGTGCCGCCAGGCGACCGCTAGCACTGTGGAGGCTGCCCTTAGAGTTGCTGCAGATTTACCGCTCGAAGTCCACGCCACAGGGGCAGATTGCCGTGCGGGGGGAACCAGCCGCTCCACGTTCACGCGATCCCGAAGCACCTCAGGCCGCTGCAAGAGAACCATTTATTGACCCCGAGGCACCCAAAGTAGACCCCACCAGTTTCATAGACTTCCCCGTTATGTCCGTTCCAGTCGGGCGTTCCAGCCGCCCGACGGTAGCGGCCATCCTCGACACGTTCAGCGAATACGCTCTTCGGCATGAGGTGGACCTGGTATTGATGTCTCCCAGAAGCTGGCGCGCTCAGCTAGAGAGAAGGCGCCCGGTTTGCCTGTTCGTAGAGTCGGCCTGGAGGGGGAACAACGGCGTGTGGCGAGACCGCATCGTCGGTTACGAGGGCCTGGGAGATAACCTGCTGCGAGAAATGTTGGAGTACTGCCGCTCGGCCGGGATTCCGACCGCATTCTGGAACAAGGAGGACCCGCCTCACTTCGACAATTTCCTTGGCGCAGCCAAGGACTTCGATTTTGTGTTTACGTCGGACGAGGACTGCGTTCCTCGGTACAGGGAGGCCTTGGGGCACAATCGGGTATACGTCCTGCCGTTCGCAGCCCAGCCCAGGCTGCACAATCCGTCAAGGGAGAGTGGCTGGCCCAGATATCCCGTCTGCTTCGCCGGCAGCTGGGTGTCGAGCAGGTACCCCGGGCGGGCCGAGACACTCAAGCAGGTCTTGGATCCCTCGATTCCCCACGGTCTGCACATCTTCGACCGCAACCTCTCACGGATGGACTTCGGGACGGACTATCGCTTTCCAGAGCAGTACAACGAAGCGATCAGGGGGACCCTAACCTACGACGAGATGCTGACGGCTTACCGCTGCTACGACGTAATGCTTAACGTCAACACCATAACTGAGTCTCCGACTATGTTCGCCCGCCGTGTGTTCGAGAGCCTGGCGTGTGGAACGCCCGTCATCTCCACAGAGTCAGTGGGCATGAGCCGGATGATCGGTGAGCACGCCAGGGTTGCGCGGAGTGCGGAAGATACGGCCCGCCACCTCGAGGAGCTTCTCGGAGACGAGGAGGCCCGGATTCGCGAGGGTCACCTGGCCTACCGCCACGTCCATGAGAACCACACCTACCGGCACCGCATGAACGAAGTCTTCCGCAGGATTGGTGTCGAACCCCTAGGCACTGGGCAGCCTCCGGTGAGCGTCCTTACGCCCACCATGCGGCCTAGGAATGTGGCGCATTGCCTCGAGAACTTCAAGAAACAAACGTATGAGAACAAGGAGCTGATCCTCATTCTGAACAACGCGGAGTTCGACGTCGAGGCAATCCGGAGGAATGCAGAGTCGATACCGAACGCGCAGGTGCTCCACGTGGAAGGCCGCACGACCCTTGGGGACTGCCTGAACCTCGGAGTGAAAGCGGCTTCCGGCAGGTACATTGCCGAGATGGACGACGACGATCACTACGGCGAGCGGTACCTGTCGGACAGCGTCCTGGCTGCCTCATTCTCGGACGCCGAGATTGTTGGCAAGGGGATGTACTTCGTATACTTCGTAGGAACCGAGACCACTGCCTTGAGAGAGACCACCCCAGATCACACGTTCACGTCCTCAGTAGTGGCGGGCAACACGGTATTCGTCCAGACCGAAGCCGCAAGGGATGTCTTGTTTGCCCCTCTTGTAAGAGGGGAGGACACAGATTTCCAGCGCAGGGCACTGTGGGCCGGATGCCGGATCTACTCGGCGGATCGATTCAACTACCTCCGAGTTTGGGATCACCAAGTGGCTGAACACTCCTGGAAGATCTCCGACTCCGAATTCCGAAAGAAGTGCCGAGACTTTACGCCTGGCCCGGACCTTGACCGAGCGATGATATGACGGCGCTAATGTCAGGGCTCTGGCGTAAGGATATTGGGTCGGCGCCAGCGTCACCTTCCGCCTGGTGACGAAGGGACGAGTTGTCTCCCGGCAATAGAGCGAACGCGCAGGGGGACGTTCCATCGCTGTCCGCATTCGACGAGTCCGCCCTCTTGTCGGGCCTCACTCGCTGGATGCTGATTGCCGCGTTGCTACTGCTGTCGCTGGGTTGCGGGAGGGTCGATACGGCCCCTGTCCGGGACCCACAGCCCCAGGTTGTAAGCAAGAGCGCCGGTCAAGAAACGTACCCCCGCATTGTCCCGAAGGTGACCGAGCTCGATCTGGGACGAAATCCCGGTTCGCCCTGGGCCTTCAGGCCGCGCGGCGACCTGCCCGTGTGGCATTTCTCGCTGCCGATCGATTGGTCTGCCGACCCCTTCGACGACCGCAGCTGGCAGCACCATCTGCACTCGTGGCGCCCAATGGAGTATTGGCTGCACAAGTATCGGGAGGACGGCGATGCGGCTCGGTTGCTCGTGCCCGCAAAGATTGCCCTGGACTGGCACCGTTTCCACGTGGAAGAGGGACGGACGAGCACCTTCCAATGGCACGACCACTCCACAGGGGTCCGCGCGTCTAGGCTGGCGTTTCTGCTCGATCTTGTTCTGGCAGGCGACGTGCAAGTCAACGAGGCCGATCTCGCTCGCTTGATGACCCTCGCCGATCTGCATGTAGAGAAGCTAATGGCCACCGAATTCCTCAGCCGAGCCAACCATGGCCTCTTTCAACTGGTGGGGCTCGATGCTCTGTGCTCGGTCGTGGGCTGGAGGGATTCCTGCCACGGGGCTCGTTCCTATGCGAGAGCCGAATTTGCGGAGCTGGTGAAGAGCTGGTTCTCCGACGAGGGGGTGCATCTCGAGAACTCGCCCACGTATCACGGCTGGGTGAGCCGGAACATACGGGCACTTGGTGCTGTCCAGAGGTTCGAGCAGCCGGAGGTCGAACAGATTCTCAAGCGCGCGGATGCCGTGTCGCCTTGGCTGACTCTTCCCGACGGTCGGTGGGTTCCCGCCGGTGACAGTTACGGCACGGGGCCCCAACTGACAGGACCGGTCGAGTCGGATTGCCTGCCTGGCGGCGCCGGCTGCTGGGCCGTGCGGGATCTCACCGAGTCTGGATATGCTGTGATTCGCTCCCTGCCGGAGTCCGGTGCAAGAGAGTCGAGCATGCTGTTCGTCAGCGCGATGGTGGCAACAAGAACCCATAAGCACAGCGACGACCTTGGCTTTGTGCTTTTTGAACGAGGCCGGGAGGTCTTCGTCGACAGCGGGAGATACGGCTACAACTATGACGACACTCGGAATTACGTGGTAAGCGCCCGGGCGCACAACGTACCAAGCCTTGTGGGAGAGTCTATCGCTCCAGCCAACATCGACCCATCGAATACTCGTCTCGATTCTGTTGTAGCAGAAGAAGACCGATTCGTCGTCAAGGGTGTGGCAGACCGTCCCGGTCTGTTCATCCACGAGCGCAAGTTCTCCTACTACCCTGGGTCTCGACTTATTATCGAGGACAGGCTAAGCAACCGGACCGTTTCGCACTGGCAGTCCAACCTCCACCTCGCCCCAGACCTGGTTCCCGAAATCAGCGAAACCGGCTTCGTGGTAAGGGCCGGCGACCTCACCGTACGCGCGGAATTCAGAGGGGAGGGGTGTGAGATATCGGCGGTACGGGGAGAGACCGATCCATATCAGGGCTGGGTATCGGTCGGCGAGCTGAAGATGACCCCGGCGACTGTCGTCATAGCGACCTGCCCTCCCGACCTTGTCGAGAGCTCGTGGGACATCACTATCGAGCAGTGATTGGACCCGGAGTTGCGGCGAACCCTTGTCGTCCTTCACCATAGACATGGATTGATTCTCTCGTAAAAACCCGTTTTGAGGAAGTTCCAGCGCTTTAGCACATGTGAGCGCTACCGTATGTTGGGGTAGTACACGGAACAGAGACTGTATATTGTACCCAGGCAAGGGCACGGTTGTTCTAATTCGGCCTGCACAGACTTTTTACGAGAGAATCAATCCATGTCTATGGTGAAGGACGACAAGGGTTCGCCGCAACTCCGGGTCCAATCACTGCTCGATAGTGATGTCCCACG